>PGXP01000020.1 GCA_002839205.1 Spirochaetae bacterium HGW-Spirochaetae-9 | reverse complement strand
CTGGCGCCGGCGTCCAGGCAGCGATCGCCGGGTTCAGGCAGCTTTCCTGCATAGAGAAGGGCTTCCCAGAGCTTTCTGTACGCGCGCGACGGGGGGCCGATCCTGTCCTCGACGAAGGAAAACTCGCCGTTCGGGAAGGGGCTCGAGCAGACGGCAGATCCGAGCAGAAGATGCTCGTCGAGGAGGGTGAAGCTTCCCATAGGTGATGTGGGCAGGATGAAGGGAAATGCCTTGGGCTTGAGGGGGAGGGGAGGCAGGGCCTCCGCTATGAGAGCCATCCTCCTGTGGAGCCGGGTAGGGTAGGCCGCCCAGTTGCGCTGCATTGAACGCAGGGCTTTGGCCGCCTGGGAGATGGAATCGAACTCGAGAAGGAATGGCTCCTGCCAGATATTGCGTGTCCAGTATGGTACGGGGGAACCTGAGGCGCTGGGGACAGCCCCCGTGCCTTCGGCAACGGGACTCCAGCAGCCGACAAGCTCGCCATCCAGCCTCGCATGGTCAGGCAGTTCTTCGAGGAGATGCCCGAGAAAACCTCGAGCGGCGAGGTAGGCCGCTCCCTTCATGAACTGCATGGCTCACCATAGCAAATTCGCCGGGATTCCTCAACAGCCCTTGCTCTTGCGATGTCAGGCAGCCTGTGCTAGACAGTGGGGGTGGAGCGGCCGAGCCGCGCTGACTAAGGAGCCCTATGCCGGACATCGATCTTCTTCTCTCGATCTCACGAGGATTCGACAATGTCATACGCGATCCCGTCTGGGGTGATATCCAGTTTGACGATTCACTTTTCGCCCTCACAAGAACCCCAGCCTTCCTCGCCCTCGATGGCGTGAGGCAACTCGGCCCCGTAGCCCAACTTTATCCGGGGGCGACTCATACGAGGAGGGGACACAGTCTCGGTGTTTACCATATCACCCGCCGGCTGGCCTTTTCCCTCATTGAGCGCGGCCAGATTCCCTTCGTCAGCATCGAAGGGCTGCGTTCCCTCCTTGCCGCGGCCCTCTTTCACGATCTGGGGCATTACCCCTTCGCCCATTCGCTCAAAGAACTTCCCCTTGCCCCTCATGAAGCCCTGGCTGGCGATCTCGTCCAGAGGGAGCCCCTCCGCTCGGCTATCCTGAGATGCGGGGCCGAGCCCGAGCAGGTGGCATCCATAATCGACACCGATCGTATCCTCGATGGTGATCGTATCCTCGATGGTGGCAGCTTCGCGCTCGAGGACCGCGAAACAGCCTTGTTCCGGCGTATCCTTTCGGGCGTCCTCGATCCGGACAAGATCGACTATCTGACGAGGGATGCCTTTTATTGCGGCGTGCCCTATGGAATCCAGGATGCCGATTTCATACTACGTCACATCCTCGTCGAAGGCGACATGCTTTGCGTGGATGCGCGTGGTGAAATGAGCATTGAAGCCCTGCTGTTCTCCAAATACCAGATGTACCGATCCGTCTATTGGCATCATACGGTGCGTTCGGCCACCTCCATGGCCAAGAAATCCGTCCTCATGGGGCTTTCGGCCGGAATTCTCCAGCCGGAAAGCCTCTATGGACTCGATGATGCAGGGTTCAGGAGCCTCGTCGCTGCTTCTGCCTCGCCTCTGCTCCAGCCGGTCAGGGATGCCTTTGCGGGCAGGCTCTACACCCTCATCGGCGAGATTGCCTATAATCCGGAAAACATGATCCACACCGACCTCGACAACCTTGAACGGAGGCTGGAAGCCGAAGCTGCCCTTGCCATGGCCGCCGAAATCGGAGAATCCTCCATCGTCATCGATATACCTGAGCCGATCGATTTCGAAACCAATCTGATGGTGAAGACCCGAGAAGGTCTCGAACCCTTCTCTCTCCGTACCAAGGTTTTCAGCCACGATTCGCTGAAAGGTCTCGTGCAGTCGCTCCGGAAGATCCGTATTTTTGCGCACCCAAAGGTCGATACCAACTCTCTTCACGGTTTGGCTCGCGAGTTATTGAGCGCTGCCCTGAACTGACGCTTTTCATCGGCGCCTTGTAACGTAACGGAGTCCGTATTCGCCTTTCCCTGCCCCAATACGGTTCGGTAAACCTCTAAAAACCGCATATCCTGCGATACCTATACATTAGTGTAGTCTATTTGCGAAAAAATATTGTTTCTGTCTATTCTTTTCCCTTCAACTTCGTTGACAGTAATCATTTAGAGGGTAGAATGAAGGTGTAGTGGTAAATTGTGGGAAATAGTAGGAAATAGTGGAATGAGTATACTGACTGGCGAGTTCAGGAACACACTGGACGAAAAAGGACGACTCTCCCTTCCGGCGCGCATGCGAAGCGAGCTGCCAGGCATCGAACTCGTCCTCACTCAGGGTGTCGATCAATGCCTCTGGCTCTTTCCTCCTCAGCAATGGCAGGAACTTTCGCAGAAACTCATGGCGAGCACGAGTCTCTTCCAGGCAAAATCCCGTCTGGTCCAGCGCAGGATCATTGCTCCAGCTCAGGAAGTCGAGATCGACAGGCTTGGCAGGATTTCAATCCCTCAGAGCCTGCGAGAGTGGGCTGGCTTATCGCGCGAGTGCGTCATTCTGGGTATTTCCAAATACATAGAAATCTGGAGCGCCGACGAATACAGGAAATATCTCGAAGACAACAAGGACGAATTCCTCAGTGCTGCCGAAGAACTCGGAGGCCTGACGCTTTAGGCGTCGGGATGGCTATGCAGGAGGGTTTGGCCCAGGAACTGCACGTACCCGTGATGCTCACCGAAATTATCGAGCTCTTCACGATGCTGCAAAAGTCCGACGCCCTTGTCGTCGACTGCACCCTGGGTGCCGGCGGCCATGCTGAAGCTATCCTCTCAGGATCCGAAGCCTATTATGTCGGCATCGATGCCGATCCCGAAGCCCGCGAGCGTTCGGCCAAGCGGCTAGCCCCTTTTTCCGACAGGCTGGAAGTTCGCCCGGGGTATTTCGACGAAGTTCTGGCTGCCTTGCCTGCTGAACCCGGTTTCAGGAAGCCTGACTTTATATTGTTCGATCTGGGCGTCTCGACTCATCATTATATCGATTCGGGCAGGGGCTTTTCCTTTGCAAACGACGAACCGCTCGACATGCGCTTTTCTCCCGATCTCGAAGTTTCCGCCTACGATCTCGTCAACAAGCTTAAGGAGAGCGAACTCGCCGACATCATCTACCAGTTTGGCGAGGAACGCTTTTCGAGGCAGATAGCCAAGGCTATCGTCGAATCGCGCAGACATGCCCCCGTCAGGACATCCAAGGCACTCGCCTCCATCATCGCCGGCGCCGTGCCCTCGTCCTATCGTTACGGAAGGATACATCCCGCAACCCGAACATTTCAGGCCTTGCGCATCAAGGTGAACGGCGAACTCGAGAGGGAAGAGAAAGCCCTCGCCCTGGCCGCGCCGATGCTTGCGCCCGGTGGAATTCTCGCCGTCATCTCCTTTCACTCCCTTGAAGACCGCATCGCCAAGCTTCTATGCCGCGATTATGGCAGGAATAAGGGCTATCTGGAGATATACAAGACACCGCGTATTCCCAGCGAAGAGGAATGCGCCTCAAATCCTCCTTCCCGATCGGCCAAGCTGCGCGCCCTGCGCGCTCCTTCCGGGAGAGCATCATGAGGCTGGGACGTTTCTGGACCCTCATGATACTCGCTGGTCTCTTCGCTTTGGGTATGGCATGGCAATCCAGCCGTTTTGTGGACCTGAGAGCCAGGGCCAGGGCTCTTGAAGCCGAGCAGGAAACCTGGATCGCCGAAAACCGCAAGATCGAGGCAGAGATAGCCCTTCTTTCCAGCCGGGAGAGGACAGAAGCCATGGCCACCCGTCTTGGCCTCAAAAAAGCCCTCCCGGAAGAAAAACTGAGAATACTCCTGGTGCCGTCCGAAAAAAGCCCCGCACGTTCTGTCGGTTCCCAGGGCATCCCCTTGAGTTCAGCCGGGAAGACCGGGGGTGGAAGCCATGACTGAAGCCTCTCGAAGCATGCTTTTCACCGCCGGCGAGGCTGCCGGCATGATTGGGGGAGCCTGCAAGGGAAATCTGCAGGCGGTCATTGACAACGTCGTTGTCGATTCGCGGAAAGCAGGCGCTGGTTCGCTCTTCGTCGCACTTCCCGGCGAGAATGTTGATGGTCACGACTACATAGGAGCAGCCCTCGCGCAAGGTTCGGCGTGCATACTCGCCGATGCTGACAAAAAAGAAATGTTGCTTGCGGGATTGCCCGCTTCCGGGCTGGGTGGATCCTGCGTCATTTTTGTTGATTCGCCACTGGCCGGCCTTCAGGCACTCGCCCGCGAACACCGCCGCAGGATGAAAAACCTCCTGCGCATTGGCGTAACCGGATCCTCGGGAAAGACGACGACCAAAGAATGCATCGCAGCAGCCCTGGCACCTGCATTTTCTTCAGACAGCCTCATCGTGAACGAAGGCAATCTCAATTCCGATATCGGCCTCGCACTGGCCATGTTCACCATCGAACCCTCCCACAAGGTGGGAGTTTTCGAGATGGGCATGAACAGGAAGGGCGAGATGGAAGAGCTGGTTTCGATCTATGAGCCCGATATCGCCGTCATCACCAACATCGGTACCGCCCATATCGGCATGATCGGCTCAAGGGACGGCATCGCCGCCGAAAAGAAGACGATTTTTTCGCGCTTCGATGGCCGCCAGACGGGGTTTGTCTGGGAAGAAGATTCCTACAAAGAATTCCTTGCGGCCGGAGTCAATGGAAAGATTGCGGAGTTTGGCTGCAGAAGCACGGCAGGTCTGCGTGAATACCACAGCCTGGGCCTCGCCGGATGGAGCCTGGCCTGGTTCGATCAGACAATCCTTTTCCCTCTCCCTGGAAGGCACAACCTTCTCAATGCTTGTGCCGCCCTCTCCATAGCCGCAGAACTGAAAATTTCACCTGCGCTCGCAGCAGGCGGCCTTTCCTCGGTAAAACCCCTTTTCGGGCGTTCTGAGATTTTTGAGGGCAGAATTTCCCTCGTCAGAGACTGCTATAACGCCAACCCCGATTCTGTCGCTGCCGCCATCGATCTCTGCGATTCCGTCGAGTCCGGAGGCCGCAAAATCTACGTCCTGGGCTCGATGCGGGAGCTGGGCGAAACATCCGAAAGCGAGCACAGTGCGATGGGAACGAGGGCGGCGTCCTCCGCCGCCGATGGTCTCTTTTTCTTCGGGGAAGAGGCGGAAATGAGTTATCGTGCCGCGCATTCGATGGCGCCGGAAAAGTATTGCTTCCATACCAATGACATTGAATCGCTCATATCGGCTGTATTCGCCTACTTGAAGGATGGAGATCTCGTTCTGGCAAAGGCTTCACGCGGCCTTGCCCTCGAGCGATTCACCGATGCGCTTTTCGCCGAAGGCTGGGCAATCCCTGCCGCATTGATCCAGGGAGACCGTGCAAAGAAGGGGGCTGCCCATGCTTCGTGAACTGCTGCTGCCGCTCGTAAAATATTTTTCTCCCTTAAATATCTTCCGCTATCTGACCTTCCGCTCGGCCTATGCTGCCATCACGGCCCTCCTCATCGTTTTTCTTTTTGGGCCTGCCGTGATCAGAAGGCTGAGGGTTCTAAAGTTTGGACAGTCGGTGCGGCAGGATGGTCCGGAGAGCCACCTCGCGAAAGTCGGTACTCCCACTATGGGCGGCATTCTCATCATCGTCGGGGTAGCCGTCTCCGTCATGCTCTGGCAGGATGTGCGCAACCCCCTCACGCGCCATCGGAACGGCCGACGACCTGCTCAAGATTAAAAAGCGCAATTCGGACGGACTCTCACCGATCAAAAAGCTCTCCATGCAGTTCCTTGTCTCGATGGTCGTCGTGGTGGGGCTTTATTTTATCGGTGGTGAAAGCACGACGAAGATATATATCCCCTTTTTCAAGACCTATATCCTCGATCTGGGTATTTTCTGGGTGCCTGTCGCCATGATCTATGTCACTGCCTGGTCCAATGCCGTCAACATTACGGATGGTCTTGATGGTCTGGCGACGGGCCTTGTCATCATGGCGATCATCGCCTTTTCCATCCTCACCTATGTGAGCGGCCGAGCCGACTGGGCTGGCTACCTCAAGATTCCCTATGTGAAAGGCGCCGGTGAGCTGACAGTCTTCAATTTTGCCCTTCTCGGAGGCTGCACCGGTTTTCTGTGGTTCAACTCCCATCCGGCCGAGGTTTTCATGGGTGACGCCGGTTCCCTTTCCCTGGGTGGTGTCCTAGGCGTTCTCTCCCTGATCGTCAAAAAGGAAATCCTCCTCCTCCTCATCGGCGGCGTCTTTGTCATGGAACTCGGTTCAGTGATGCTCCAGGTTCTCTACTTTAAAACTACGAAGGGCAAGCGCCTGTTCCGCATGGCTCCTCTTCACCATCATTTTGAGCTTGCTGGACTGAAGGAAACCAAGGTTGTCGTCCGTTTTTGGATACTGGGCGGCATGTTCGCTTTGCTGGCGCTCTCTACCTTGAAGATACAGTAGGCTGATGATGAAAGTACTGGATCAAATGCAGGCGGGCAGCAGGACAATCCGCCACCCCGAAACGGGATTCGTCGGATCATTCGCCGCTCTCGCCGTGATAGGCTTTGTCGCCATGTGGTCAGCCTCGGCAGGCTATGCCATACGAATGGACAAGAGTGCCGATTATTTTGCGCTGCGCCAGGCCCTCTTCCTGATTCCTGCCATCGGCGTCTTCGTTCTTGCCTCCAGGTTTCCCCTGGGCAAGCTGCGGCTTCTGGCCGGCCCCCTCGTTTTCGCCTCCCTCCTGTCCCTCCTGCTTCCTTTTATCCCTGGCCTTGGCGTGGAGATCAACGGAGGAAGGCGCTGGATCAACCTCTATTTCACGAATTTTCAGCCTTCCGAGCTCTGGAAGCCGATCAGCCTCATCTATGCCGCCCATATTCTCGACAAGAAAAGCCTGGCTATCAGGAAATCCGCCGGTGAGGCGATATTCCCCTTCATGATCATAATTCTCGGCTGCCTCACTATCTATCTCCAGGATGATTTTTCCACTTCGATGCTGGCTCTCGTCGCCGGCCTCTCCGTATTCTGGTTCGCCGGTACGCCATTGCGTTTCTTCTCCGGAACCCTCCTTCTCGCCATTCCCGCCGCCATCCTCATGGTGGCGACATCGGAATACCGCCTCATTCGCGTGCTGGGCTTCATCATCCCCGAATATGATGCACATGGAATGAACTACCAGGTGCATAACTCGATCCGGGCCATCATGTCGGGCGGGCTCTGGGGCAAGGGGCTCGGTCTTGGAACGCGAAAGCTCAGCTCCATCCCGGCGATACAATCCGATTTCGTATTCGCGGCCTTTGCCGAGGAGACAGGACTCCTCGGCGTCGTTGCGATCTTCGGCTGCTGGATTTTTCTTGTCGTCGCCGTGGTGCGCGCCACAAGAGGGACGGAAGGTTTTCGCTACCTCCTTGCTATGGGCCTGCTAAGCCTCCTTTCGCTGCAGTTCCTCGTGAATCTCGGTGTCGTATCGGGCTTTCTGCCCGCCACCGGCATCGCGCTTCCCTTCTTTTCGGCCGGGGGTTCCTCTCTGCTCTCCACTGCCCTGGCCGGCGGCCTGATTATGAACGCCCTCAAGGATAATGGATTCTCTGCTGTTGCTGCACCGATTGCTGCCGAATCGTCTGGAGGAAAGTACAATGGCTGAACTTCTGTCGGCGATAAAGCGCCATGCCGAGCCGAAGAAGGCTGAAGGGCTGGATAAGGCATCCAGCGCCCAGGCTCTCGACAGGTCAAGGAAAAGCGGCGCACTGTCGTATCTGGAGCGGAGCACGATGCGGCGCGAGACGGGCATCGCCGGTGCCGCGGGCTATGCCGGCGCAGCCGGAGGAACGATCCGCCCCTTTGCGCGGAGCCTCGCCCCTACGACGCCACGACATGGCGAAAAGACAAATATCAGACATGATGCCGACGAACCGGCTCGTTCCAGGCTGAAGCCGCATAAACTCTACGACCAGAAAGCCGCATCCATAGCCAAAACCTTGGCGGAACGCGAGCGGCAGGCAATCAAAAAAGACGGTAAACGCATCGGCGACAATGCCAAGCTTGCCATTGCCTTCGTCCTCCTCGTCGCCGTGGGGACAGGGCTCTATTTTTCCGTCCCCGAAGTGACGCGCGTAAACAAGGTGTCGGTATCGGGCATGGCGAATACGACGGAGAAGGAAATAACCGAGGCTCTCGCGTTGACACCGGAGATCAATCTGGTGAACGCCGACATCCCCGCCATGGAAGGGCGCATCCTTACAAATCCAAAAATCGCCGAAGCCAACGTGCGCCGTGTATTCCCCGACAAACTCGTCGTGGACCTCGTCGAAAGAAAGGCTGTCGCCTGCGTCCTCGTGAACGAGGAAATCGGCACAAAATCGGTGGCTATCGACGCCGACGGCGTGGCCTTTGCCTTTATGGATTCCATCGCCATGACGGGCAAGCTGCCCGTCCTTTCAGGCATTCGCTTCGAGCGTTTTTTGCCCGGTCAGCGATTGCCCGAATATCTGCGGCCCCTTCTGGGCGACATAGCCGGATTGTCGAAAGAGGCTCCTTCGCCTCTTGAGGCTTTCTCGGAGATCAAGATTGAAAAAATATCCGATTCCGAAGCGGAACTTCTCCTCTTCCCCTCCGGAAAATCGGTTCCTATCCGAATGTCGGCGCGACTCACGAAAGCGAGCCTGGGATCAGCCTTGCTGGTCCTGGATATTCTCGCCGGCAGACAGGGCGCGGAAAAGATCGAAGAGATCGATTTCCGTACAGGCACCATCGTGTATAGGACAAAGGAGGCACAAGCTGACTGACACCTTCATTGTCGGCCTGGATATCGGCACAACGTCGACACGGGCTGTGGTTGGGGATTTCAACGAAGAGGATCAACTCGAGATCATCGGCGTGGGCGTAGCCCCGTCGACGGGCTTGCGGCGGGGCGTCGTTCTCAATATCGAGGCGACCCTCTCCTCGGTGAGTTCGGCCATCGAATCGGCTGAATTGATGTCGGGCAGGGAGATTCATTCCTGTGTCCTCGGCATTTCGGGTGCCAACGTCGAAAGCCTCAACTCGAAAGGCGTGGTGGCCGTGGCAGGCAAGGGCAGGGAGATCACCGCCGACGATATAGGACGCGTGCACGAAGCCGCCAAGGCTGTCTCCATCGCCATGGACAGGGAAATTCTCCATGTCATCCCTCAAACCTATTCGGTTGACGCCCAGCGAGGCATCCGCGATCCCCTCCATATGATGGGAGTGCGCCTGGAATCAGAGGTGCACATCATCACGAGCTCGGTGACAACGACGCAGAACATGGCCAAGTGCGTAAATCGGGCAGGATACAAGCCTGACAGATTCATCCTCGGCAGCCTCGCGGCGGCGCGGTCAGTGCTCTCCAGCGACGAGCGCGACCTGGGCTGCCTCCTCATGGATATAGGCGGGGGCACCACCGATCTCATGGTTTTCCGTGACGGGGAGCCCTGGTATACCTCGGCCGTCCCAGCCGGGGGCATGCAGGTCACGAACGATATTTCCATCATGCTCAGCGTCCTGATGGATTCGGCGGAGCGGCTGAAGCGGGAAGCTGCTTCCTGCTGGCTCGAATCCATCGACGCTGACGAGCTCATCGTCGTGCCGGGGATCGGCGGACGGGAACCTACGGAAATACCGCGCAGGAAGCTCTGCGCCATTGTCCAGCCCCGCATGGAGGAAATATTCCTCATGGCCAAGGAAAAGCTCGACAAAGCCGGCTACCTCAAGGATATAAAGGCGGGCATCGTCCTCACCGGGGGAGCATCCCTGATGGCTGGGGCGAGGGAGCTTGCGGAATCGGTGTTCGGCGTGCCGGCCCATCTCGGCACACCGCCAGTGATCGGTGGTCTGGGAAGCGAGTATCGAAATCCGATGTTCGCGACGGCCGTGGGTCTCGTGCTTCTTGAAGCCGACGCCCAGCTGGCGCTGGATCCCTCGCGGGGACAGGCATCGGCTCGCAAGGATAAGTCCAGGGCCTCAAGCCTGGGAAAAATTGTGACATGGCTCAAAGACAAGTTTATCTGAAATAGGGAGGAAAAAATGGCAATTGAAATCATCGATGATGAAAGCTCGGTCAACCCGACCGTGATCAAGGTAATCGGCGCAGGCGGCGGCGGTTCGAATGCGGTGAACAGGATGATAGCCGGCGGACTGGCCAATGTGCAGTTCATCTCGGTGAATACCGACCTCCAGGACCTGGGCCGCTCCAAGGCCGAGATCAAGCTCGGCATCGGCACCAAGCTCACGAAGGGCCTGGGCGCCGGCGGAAAACCCGAAGTAGGCGAAAAGGCCGCCATGGAAGACCGCGAAATAATTGAACAGTCGCTGCGCGGTGCCGACATGGTCTTCGTCACCACGGGTCTGGGCGGCGGTACGGGCACGGGGTCGGCACCCATCATCGCACAGACTGCCCGCGATCTCGGTGCGCTCACCGTTGCCGTCGTGACGAAGCCCTTCAATTTCGAGGGCAAGGTAGTTGGGCGCATCGCCGAAGAGGGCCTCGACAAGCTCAGGCAGGCTGTCGACACCGTCATCGTCATCCCCAACCAGAACCTCCTTAAGGTTGTGGACAAACGCACGCCCATCAAGCAGGCCTTTCTTCTGGCAGACGACGTCCTGCGGCAGGGCGTGCAGGGCATCTCGGATCTGATAACCCTCGCCGGCGACATCAACATCGACTTCGCCGACGTGCGCACTGTCATGCAGGGGCAGGGCGATGCCATCATGGGCATAGGTGTCGGATCGGGCGAGAACAGGGCTGTGGACGCGGCCGCCAAGGCTGTGAACAATCCCCTTCTCGAGGATGCCCGGATCGAAGGCGCGCGTAACGTCCTCGTCAACGTGACGGGCGGCGAAGATTTTTCCCTCGTCGAATATCAGGAAATCGTGGACTTCATCACGGAGAAAGCGGCCGATGAGGCCCATATCATTGCCGGGTTTGTCACCGATCCGAAAATTGAAGACGAGGTGAGGGTGACGGTCATAGCGACGGGCTTCGGTCTGCACAGGCAGGATGTGGGTTCGTCGACAGCAGAAAAAACCACACAGAGGACCAGGACGGAGATTCGCAGGCCTTTGAGCGATTATGTTTCGCCCGAAGATTACGAACACATGACCCAAGCGCCCCAGCCTTCGGGCAAGAGCTTCAGCTTCGACAACGCGGCTGACGGCGATGAGCTGGACATTCCCACCATCCTGCGTGAGAAAAAATTCGGCATCGAAAAGATGGGAGTGAAGGCGTGACCGAACTCGGCAGCCGTTTCAGGGCCTTTCTCCTTCTTGTCCGCAAGCGCTCGGCCCTCACCGCCGAGGCATACCTCCGTGAGCTCAATTTCCTGGAGGCATTTCTTGCGGGGCAGGGGAAGGACCCTTTGACGGCCACAGGCGAGGACCTCCTCTCTTTTCTTGTGTGGAGGCACGAGAAAGGGCTTTCAAGAACGACCATGGCGAGGCTCGTGGCTTCCATCCATTCCCTCTACAAGTTCATGAAGCTCGAGGGCCTGCGCGGCGACGATCCTTCCCTCCTCATAAGGACACCTCGGCAGGAGAGGACGCTGCCGGACGTCCTTCAGCCGGAGGAAGTGGACAGGTTTTTGGACAGCATTGACCTCACGACATCGAGCGGGCTGAGGGACAGGGCGCTCTTTGAGCTCATCTATTCCTGCGGGCTCAGGATATCGGAAGCGGCGGGGCTTACCTTCGACAGGCTCTATCTCAAGGAAAGACTGATCAGAGTGATCGGAAAGCGCAAGAAAGAGAGAATCGTTCCTTTTGGCGATGAGGCTCGCGACTGGCTCGAAAAATACATCAGCGATGCACGGCCCCACTTTGCCAAAAACAGGAAATCGAATCTGGTTTTCCTCAACCAGTCGGGCAAGGGCATTTCGCGAAAAGGGATCTGGATGAGATTTTCGGGGATCAGAAATGTGTCGGGCGTTTCCGCAAAGGTTCACACCTTCAGACACAGCTTCGCGACGCATCTGCTCGCAGGCGGCGCCGACCTGCGGACTGTCCAGGAACTCCTTGGGCATTCAGACATCTCGACGACGCAGATTTATACACACATAGAGGAAGAAGCTCTCCAGGGCTATCACAGGGAATATTTTCCGCGCAATTGACGGAAAAAGCAAAAAAGGCGGAAGCATGGACAGGTTCGGGCGGCGTTCAAGGAGAGGGAGGATGAGGATGAAAAGAGAAAATCTCGGATATCCGCGCCGGCTCTCCTTGTTCCGAACAAGTTTTGATGCTGAGGCGGGCAGCCTCATCGGTGCCGATCTCACCGATCCGATTCTGGCCCTCACCCTCGCGCGCATGGATTTCCTTCGAAGCCACGAAAAACTTCTCGTGGCGGCCGAGGCTGGTTCGATGGAAGGTCTTTTCGCGATGGCTGCCGGCGATATCCAGGCCCTCATACTGCGGGCCATGAAGCCTGAATGCTGGAAGCCGGCTTCGTATTGGGAGAAAGCACTTGGAGATGCCGAGTTTTTCAAGGCGCGGGGCATCATTTTCGTGCCGATCACCGATTCGGCCTATCCTCCCCAGTTGAGGGAAGTGTACCGGCCTCCTTTCGGGCTCTACCTTCGCGGAAGGCTTCCTGATCCCGAGAATCCAGCGGTGGCTATTGTCGGAACGAGAGTACCTTCCGGCAGGGGATTGCACGCAGCCTTCGCCCTGGCTGCCGACCTGGCTGCAAAGGGTGTTTGCGTCGTATCGGGTCTGGCAAGGGGAATAGATTCGGCGGCCCATCGCGGTGCATTGCGGGGCAAGAGCAAAACGCTCGCCGTCCTGCCCGGCGGCATCGAGACAGTCTACCCGGCTTCGAATAAAAGCCTGGCGGCTGACATCCTCGATGCGGGCGGAGGGCTTGTCACGGAATATCCGCCCTGCACGCAAATACAGCGCTACAGGTTTCCCGAGCGGAACAGGATCATAGCGGGCATGGCTCGTTCCTGCGTCGTCGTTGAGGCTCCCGAGGGTTCGGGCGCCCTGATCACGGCCGACCACGCACTCAGCGAGGGTCGGGACGTCTTTATCCATGGTGCATGTCGTGGCAGTTCCAGGAATGCCGGAGGAAGGGCTCTGGCCGCTCAGGGCGCCGTCGTCGTGAATGACGCCGAGGATATTTTCTGCGAATGGTCGGCGCGCAGTCGGACAACAGTGGCAAATCGGCAGTTAGAGCTTCTAGGAGAATGAAAGAATATGGCAAAAGCAAAGGACGATATGAAATCAACTGAACCCGCCGCGACGAAAAAGCCGGCGGTAAAAAAAACGGCGGCGAAAAAGAAAGGAACGGCCAAGAAAGCCATCAGGAGCAAGACCCTCGTCATTGTAGAATCCCCCGCCAAAGCCAAGACCATCGAAAAGTACCTCGGCTCGAAATACAAAGTTCTCGCCTCAATGGGGCACCTCATCGACCTTCCCAAATCGCGCATCGGCGTCGATGTGGACAATGCCTTTGAACCCGAATATCTGACAATACGGGGTAGGGCTGCCGTTCTCAAGGAACTGGTCAAGGAAGCCTCCAAATCCGATGCCGTCATGCTCGCGTCGGACCCCGACCGCGAAGGTGAGGCGATAGCCTACCAGATCGGCAAATACATAGGCGAAAAGGAACCTGGGCTGCACATCACGCGCATCACCTTCAACGAGATCACGCAGCACGCCATCAGGGAGGCCGTTGAAAGCCCGAGGCAGATCGACGCATCCAAGGTCGATGCCCAGAAAGCCCGACGCGTCCTCGATAGACTCGTCGGTTACAACCTCTCACCCCTTCTCTGGAAAAAGGTAAAAAATGGCCTTTCCGCAGGCCGGGTGCAGTCGGCAACATTAAAACTCATCTGTGACAGGGAAAAGGAAGTCGAATCCTTCATCCCCGAAGAGTATTGGACGGTAGAGGCAGCCCTGAAGTCGCATAAAGCGACAATAAAGGCCGATCTTGCCCTCTTCAGGGGCGAAAAGCCGCAGATTGGCAGCGAAGCCGCGGCCAAGGCAATCGTGCAGGCCCTCGAAGGCAAGCCGGCTGTGGTGCGGGAAATCCGGAGCGCCGAAAAAGTCGTCAAGCCCAAGGCTCCTTTCACCACATCCACATTACAGCAGACGGCAGCGAACCGCCTCGGCTTTACAAGCAAGAAGACGATGCAGATAGCCCAGAAGCTCTACGAAGGCATAAGCATGGGTTCGCAGCGCACTGGTCTCATCTCCTACATGCGAACGGATTCCACCCGTATTTCCGATTCTGCCCTCGCCGAGGCGCGGCGCTGGATAGGAGAATTCTTCCCGGCCCAGCTTCCGGCCCAGGCCCAGCACTACGCCTCGGGCAAGCAGTCGCAGGATGCGCATGAGGCTATAAGGCCCACCAGCGTCGAACTGAGCCCCGATGCGGTGTCAAAGTACCTGCAGCGCGACGAGCAGAGGCTCTACGCCCTCATCTGGGAGCGTTTTGTCGCCTCGCAGATGATATCGGCGATCATGAACACCATCACCGCCGATATCGGCATCGGCGAAGGCCTTTTCAGGGTTTCGGCTTCGTCTTACATCGAGGAAGGCTTCTACAAGGTGATCAAGCTGGCTGCCACGAAGGAAGAGAAGGCAAGCCACAGCCTGGCCCTCGAATCCGGACAGGTACTCGCCGTCGAGAAGATCCACCCTTCCCAGCATTTTACCCAGGGACCCTCACGCTACAACGACGCCTCAATCATCAAGGCCCTCGAAGAGCTGGGCATTGGAAGGCCTTCCACCTACGCCCCGACGATCAGCACCCTCCTCGAGCGCTACTACGTTTCCCGCCAGGCGAAGCAGCTGGCGCCCACCCTCCTCGGAAAAATGATAACTGAAATCCTCACCGAATATTTTCCCGACGTGATTGGGACGGGATTCACCGCCGGCATGGAAAAGCTGCTCGACAGCGTGGAAGACGAAAAAGTCGACTGGGTCGCCGCCATGAAGGACTTCTACTTCCCCTTCAAGGCCCGCCTCGACGAGGTGATGGCCACGCTTTCGAGCAAGAAGGGGCAGCTGGACGAGGTGACCGACAAAGTCTGCGAACTCTGCGGCAAACCCATGGTAAAGAAGCTGGGGAGGTTCGGCTACTTCCTCGCCTGTTCCGGCTTCCCTGCCTGCAGGAACACAAAATCCGTCCCCCTCGCCGTCTGTCCCAAGTGCGGCGGCGACGTCGTCGAGCGGAAGAACCTCAAGGGCAAGCGGAAATCCTTCTACGGATGCACGCGTTACCCCATCTGTGATTTTATGTCTTACGACAAGCCCACCGAAAAACTCTGTCCCAAATGCGGCTGGTTTCTGGTGGAGAAAAGCGACAAGGCTTCCGGCGTCCACAAGGCTTGCATAAATCCCTCGTGCGACTATCTCCATACCAAGGACGACGAGCAACCGGAGGAATGAGCGATGGACAAGCGAATTGAAGAGTACCTTTCCTATCTCGAATCCGTGCGCGGTCTTTCCTCGCGGACACTTCGCGTCTATGCGGATGACCTGGAGCGGTACGAAGCATTCCTTGCAGACAACGATATTGACGCTGTCCAGGCTCATGAAATCCGATCCTTCGCAGGAAGCCTCGTCATGGAAGGCAAGGCTTCTTCAAGCGTCAACCGCGCCTTGTCGACGATTCGAGGCTACTACCGCTACAGGATGCGCTTCGGCGGACTCAAGTCCGACCCAGGCAGGGAAGTGGAAAATCTGACGATGACGCGACCCCTGCCCAAGTTCATGTTCGAGGACGAAATGGCCCAGCTGATCGAATCCATAGACGGCACGGGGTTCATGGACGCTCGGGACAGGGCTCTCTTTGAAGTTCTCTACAGTACAGGCTGTCGGGCATCCGAAATCGCCGGCATAACCCTGGACAGAATTGATTTCCCGCGAGGGCTTATCCGCGTTCTCGGCAAAGGTTCCAAGGAAAGGGTGGTTTTCCTCGGCAAGATGGCCTCGACCGCTCTGGCCAACTACCTCGTGTTGCGCTCCATGCGGCTTTCCAGGCTCAAGGCCAGGGATCACGGCCGCGCCTTCATCAATACGAAGGGCAGTCCCCTCACGGTTCGCGGAATGGAAAAGATCGTCGAGAAAAGGCGTACAGCCTCCAATATGCGCAAGGCAATATCGCCCCATTCCTTCAGGCACAGTTTCGCCACGGGGTTGGTGGCCGCCGGCGCCGACATCAGGGTCGTGCAGGAGATGTTGGGCCATTCAAGCATATCGACAACGCAGGTCTATACCCACGTCGATATGGAACACCTGCGCAAGGTCTATGAACTTGCGCATCCGCACGGGACGAAGGAGCGCTAGATGTCTGGCAATAATGCTTTGAAATTTCATTCGACGACGATTCTCGTCGTGAGAAAAGGCGGCCATGTCGCCATGGGCGGCGATGGTCAGGTCACCCTGGGCACTACGGTGATGAAGAGCAACGCGCGCAAGGTCAGGGCGATCTATGGCGGCAAGGTGCTTTGCGGTTTTGCCGGCGCGACGGCCGACGCCTTCGCCCTCCTCGAGCATTTCGAGGTGAAGATCCAGGAATTCGGCGGTGATCTAACGCGCGCCGCCGTAGAACTTGCCAAGGACTGGAGGACAGACAGGATCCTCCGCAAGCTCGAAGCCATGCTTCTCGTTGCCGATGCGAAGAAATCGCTCCTCCTTTCGGGAACGGGTGATGTCGTGGATCCAGCTGAGGATGCCGTGGCCATAGGTTCGGGCGGTCCCTACGCCTATGCTGCCGCGATGGCTTACCTGGAAGCGGCCAAGAGCTTTGAGGCAAGGCTCGCTGGTATGGCGTTGCCAGGCGACGGTTCGGCCGTGCCCGGCGTGGAATTTCTCGGTGCCGCCGACATAGCGCGCAAAAGCCTCCAGATAGCTTCAGGCATCTGCATCTACACGAACGACAAGATCATGGTGGAGGAAATATGACGCAAGGGGGGTTCGAGTCGCTCACGCCCAAAGCCATCGTCGAAGAGCTCGACAAATACATAATCGGCCAGAACAAAGCCAAAAAGGCTGTCGCCATAGCCCTGCGGAACAGGATGCGCCGCCAGCGGGTGCCCGAGGATATGAGGGCAGAAATAGCGCCCAAGAACATATTGATGATGGGTCCCACAGGCGTGGGGAAAACCGAGATAGCCAAGCGCCTGGCCAAGCTCTGCGGCGCCCCCTTCATCAAGGTCGAGGCGACCAAGTTCACCGAGGTGGGCTATGTCGGCCGCGATGTCGAATCGATGATCCGCGATCTGATGGCTTCCGGCCTTGCGATGGTGAAGGAAGAGATGCAGGTGGAGGTCGCGGCCGAGGCAAAGCGGAGAACGGAGGAGCATGTCCTCGATCTCCTACTGCCGGGGCTCAACGCATCGGTGGAACCTGTCGGTTCGACCCAGGCTACGCTTATCATCCCACTTCCGGCAAATGAGACAAGGGAAAAATTCAGGAAGCTGCTGCGTGAAGGCAAGCTCGACGGACGCGAGATGGAAATTTCTGTGGCGGCAGCAAGCCCTTCGCTGGAGCTTTTTGCAGGGACGCAGATGGAAGACATGGGTGTAGCCCTTGGCAGCATCGGCAATATGTTCGGCGGAAAGCGCAAGAAAAAGACCGTCACTGTCGCCGAAGCCGTGCCTATCCTGGAGGCTGA
>PGXP01000277.1 GCA_002839205.1 Spirochaetae bacterium HGW-Spirochaetae-9 | reverse complement strand
GATGGACCAGTCGCCCCAGCGCTCCAGGGCCCAGCGGGTGGACAGCGCGGAAGCGGTCAGGTTGACGACATTATTGCCTATGAGGATAGTCGAGATGAGCTCGTCCGGCTTGCGCGCGAGACGCTCGACGATGACGCCGCCGCGGCCCTTTCGCTTCAGGGACTCGATCTGGAAGACGGTCAGCGAGGTAAAAGCCGTTTCAACGGAAGAAAAAAGCGCTGACAAGACGAGACAGGCGGCTACGCCGATCATGGAGGCGTTCACCGGCGGCCTCCCGCGCGACTAGGTGGGTATGGATCATCCATGTACCCCGATCCTATACGATAGCCGCCTTTCGCGCAAGTCGACTTTAGTGTTACGAACCTTACGGACAAGCAAGCGACGCGGCTCCCATGTGCGTGCCCGCTGTATTCCAAGCAAAGGAGTCGCGTATGTTCAATCCTCCCTTCTGCCCGTACAAGGGCTGCGAGCGTCATGTCGATCAGCATGACACCACATGGTGGCGCCATGACGGCTACCATGCGACGAAGGCGTTCGGCCTCGTATCCCGGTTTCAGTGCCGGAGCTGTCGACGGACCTTCTCGGTTCAGACTTTCTCGCTCCATTACTACGCCAAAAGGCGTATAGCGTTCCGACGTCTCGAACGGCTCGCGGCCTCGTCTATGAGTATCCGGGCTCTCGGGCGAGAGTTCCGGATATCGTGCGGATCAATCCTGAATCGTATCGATCGCCTTGCCAGGCAAGGAATTGCGATGCACGCAACGCTGCGTCCCTTGGCGACGCGCGATGAGCCGGTTTGCTTCGACGGGTTCGTCTCCTTCGAGCGTTCGCAGTACTTCCCTGCCGATATCGGTATCTCCATCACCAGCGACAGCCGCTATGTCCTCGGTCTCAGCCACGCGGCGACCAGGCGTTCTGGCCGTATGAACGACGATCAGAAACAGAGTCTCGTCCGCCGCTACGATGGAGCCGTTTTCGAAAAGCGAGCGATCGAGCGTTCTTTCAGCGAGCATCTGGACCTCTTGGCCGCGGAACGATCGATCTCCATTCAGAGGCCGCTCGTACTCGTCACCGACGAGCAGCTCGAGTACGCGCGCGCGTTCAGGCATCATCGCCTGTATCTGGAGCAGACCGACGAGAGGCGCTGTGTCCAGGTGCGCATCCCCTCGACCCTGTCGCGGACGAGGTGGAATCCGCTGTTCGCTTCGAATTACTACGACAGGGAAGTACGTAAGGATCAGGCGCAGCATCGACGGGAGACGACCTGTTTTGCTCGAAGTGCGGCGAACGACATGAGCCGGCTCTATGCCTACCTCGTCTGGCACAACTACGATAAGCGCTATCTTGTTAACTGGCAGGTGGATAGAACTAAAACGCATGCAGAGATCGCCGGTATCGCGCGCCAGCACCTCCTGCGGTTGCGTCCGGCGATGTTCAAGGTGCGCGCCTTCTTGTCCCGGCTTACGCTCTTGCCTGTCGACGAGCGAGTGTGGCTACAGAATATCTATGAACCGATACCTCGAACCCCTCGACGACCGAGGCTACAAAAATTCGCGATCGCCTAGTCCGGAAAAATGCTCTCGAGTTCCAGGATCCGAGCTGAAATCACTAAGGTTCGTAACACTAGTGAAGGCTTGACAATAGGCTGTGATATAGATAATGATAATCATTATCAAAAAAGGCAATCCGTATCACGCAGGAGAAATATATGGCCATAGCCATGATCGACGAAGGCGGAGAGTCTATGGCCGAGCTCGTTTGCCTCTGCCGGCAGACGGGTAAGCGACTTCCCGACGATGGCTTCGTCGGGAACGCGCGCGGTCGTGTCGTCCGCAGGGGCTTGAGAGGCGGATCGTTATGGCGATCG
>PGXP01000276.1 GCA_002839205.1 Spirochaetae bacterium HGW-Spirochaetae-9 | reverse complement strand
TGCCGAGGGGATCGCGCCCGACGCGCAGGTAGGAGCCCTGCACCGGCCTGTCCTCGAATTTCAGGATGTTGCCTGTGGTGCCGTTGACCGCATCCACCGAGAAGTGCGACATCCAGTCATCGCCCCAATCGGGGGTGTAGAAGCGCTTGACGAGGAAGACGAGGCTCTTTATCCGTTCCGGCAGGGACTTGAGCCACTCGTTGTATTCGTCCTTGTAGAGGGAGGAGGGCGAAAGCAACTTGATCACCGAGCCCAGGGAGCGCTTGGGCGTGAGGATGTTGCGGGAATCCTTGCCGTGGTTCTCGTCCTCATCCTTGAACCTGTTGCCGTAGTCCTTCTCGATGATAGCCCTGACCGCCTTCATGTCCTCATGGAAGTCGGCGATAGTGAGGGGCGAATAGGTGATGGCGTCCGAAATCTGTTTCGCGATCTCCGATTTTCCCCCTCCCGAGACGGTGCAGGGTTTATGGCAGAGAAGCCCTTCGGCCGTCGTGCCGATGAGTCGCCAGGCTCCTGATCCCGGATGTCGTTCCATGTGGATCCTGTAGCCTGTCGGGTGAACGTAGACTTCTCCCGGCAGTATGCGCAGCGATTGCTCCCGGCCTTCCCACATCCAGTGAGCCTTCTGGTCCTCAAGGGAGATATAGGCGTTCTCGGGCAGGTAGACGATGTTGGGGTAGGTGAGGTCGACGGCGTAGCCTTCAGGCTTCGCGTCGATCCGTCCCCGCATGAGCTCGAAGACTTCCTGGATGTTGTGTCCCCGCGAATTGAGATTGGTGTCGGGGACGAAACGCGTGCCATGGTTGTAGGAGGGGAAGACGAGGGCGCCACCGGCGTGCTCTTCCTCGGCCAGCCCGAGGAGGTTGGCTGAATAGGAGACATGAGCCTTGATCTCCTTCTTCGAGTAGCCGAAATAATTGTCGGCCAGGATGGAGACGATGACGCCGCGGGCGTCGCGGGCGCAGATCTTGAATGGCTTGCCATCGTTGTAGCGCTCCGTCGGTTCCCTCCAGCACATGCCGTCGCGACGCTGGCGCTCGGTGGCGTTGTCCCAGTGGGGCAGGCCTAAGTCTTTTTTCAACAGTGTCGTGAGGTGGGTGGCGAGGATGATGCATCCCGTCGTCCCACTCCAGCGAAGGGGATCAAGGGCGGCGTCGTTGTCGGGGATGAGGGGGTCGCCCGAGTTGCCGAAGATGCTCTCGACGAAATCGAGGCTGGCGGCGAGGGATCCAGGCGCGAAGAAGCGCACTTCCATGGAGCGCTCCTCGCAGTAGCCGTGAACCTCGGGACGCACGACGGGACGCATCAGAAGAGAGAGCATGGTCCGGGCTTTTTCGCTCTCGTCGGCAGTGAAGGGGAGCTCGAGGAGTTCGGCGGGCGGGTTGAAAGCGGCCTCCAGGAGGCGGGCAAAGACGATCTTGGGCACGGCCTTCTTGTCGGGGGGTACGGGCAGGCCGCCTTCGGCGATGTGGAAAACACCCTCCGTCGTGCGCTTGTCGTTGGAGGGATTGTGGAGAACGCCGTTGCGGATGCGATAGGAGGTAAGGGTGGGCGAAATATGCTTGTGTCCGCTTGGGGGCAGGGATATTTCGCGCGACATGCCATAGCGGTCCAGGACGAGGGTGGAGGAGGGCAGTGTCGGAAGCCGCGCCAGGCCCAGATCGCCAAGGTAGGCATCGAGGAAGTCCTGGATGCGCCTGTCGACAGGAGGCAGGTAACCTGAGAGGAGCCTGTCCTTCTGTCTGAAGCTTTCCAGCATGTCCGATGCTAGCTCGATAAAGCCCGTGCCCTCCTTGGAGTAGACGGGGAGGCCCATGCTTGAAAGCTTAATATTTATATAGGCGATGAGCTTGCCCCTCTCCTGGGGTGA
>PGXP01000019.1 GCA_002839205.1 Spirochaetae bacterium HGW-Spirochaetae-9 | reverse complement strand
GACCGCGCGTAACGAGTTCCGTCATCGCACTTTCTCCCCGCCCCGATCCCATCGCCGAAGGCGACCGGATGGGCTTTTCCCGCTTTGTACGCAGTGCCTTTTCCTCCCGCCGCAAGACCCTGAGGAACAACGTGATCGCCATGGGCCAAGGTTTTTCTGAAAAGCTCGACGAAACCCTCTCCGGGCTTGGCATCGTGGCTGACATCCGCGCCGAAGCCCTCAAGCCCGAACAACTCGCCGCGGTATATTTTGGCCTGAGCCGATCCGGCGCCTAGCGGCGCCGATACCTTGTCCATCGCCGCGCCAGTCTTTATGATATGCCCATGCCCACCGTCCAGAAGAGCGTCATAAACGAAGACGAAATCGATACTGTCCTCGAGAGCGATATACAGTTTTCAGGCAGCCTGGAAACGGCCAAATCTCTCCTTGTAAAAGGCAGGCTTTCGGGCACTATCACCTGTGGGGACGATCTCTATCTGGCTCCCGCCGCCATCGTCGATGCCGACATCCACGCCAACAGGATCATCATCCGCGGCAGCCTGAAGGGCCATGCCATCGCCAGGGAGAGCATCCAGGTTCTCGCCGGAAGCCTGGTTGAGGCAACCCTCGAGGCACCTGACATCATCATCGAGAACGAAGAAGAGTTCAAAGGCAGGGCAACCATCACAGGGAACTCGGAAAATGCATAAGTTCGCCCTCATTCTCGCCCTCATCGTCATGGGGACATCCCTCGCTGCTGCCCAGCCCTCCTCCAACTATTCAACCCTCGGAGGAGCCAGCCTCCCCGGTTCCGAAATCCTCAAACTCACCACCTCGGGCAAACACGACGAAGCCCGCATCAAGTCCCTCGCCCGGATCTCCGAGGTGAAGGACGACATTGACGCCTATGTCAGCCTCTCCTGGAGCCTCCTCGCCCTGAAGCGCTACAAGGAAGCCGAAACCTGGGCCCTGCGTGGCTATGAAACCCGCAAGGACTCCCGACTCGCCCAGGCGATCGGCGAAGCCTCCTATTATCTCGGAAAAAACGACACCGCCATCGCCATGCTGCAGGAATACATCGCCAGCTTTCCTGAAGGAGCCCGCGCGGGGCTTTCCTTTTACCTCTGCGGCGAACTCTATGTGCGCCTGGCCAAATTCATGCACGCCGACATAGCCTTCAGCGCCGCCGTCCAGCACAACCCCAACAACCCAGCCTGGTGGGCCAGGCTGGGTTGGGCCCGCGAAAACGCGAAAAGACTCCTCCCCGCCCTCGATGCCTACGAAAAAGCCCTTGCCCTCAACCCCAACCTCCCCGACGCCCTTGAAGGCAAGCGGCGCATACAAGGCCGGATGCAGGGATGAGGCTGCTCAAGGTCGCCTTCCACACCCTTGGCTGCAAGCTCAACCAACTGGAAACCGAATCCGTAGCCGATGCCTTCGAGGCTGCTGGCGCCATCATCTGCCCTTTTAGCGAGGAAGCCGACCTCTATGTGGTGAACAGCTGCACCGTGACGAGCAAGGCAGAGCAGAAGGCGCGGCGGGTCATGCGCCAGGCCCTCGTCCAGAACCCCCAGGCTGTCGTCCTTGTCACTGGCTGTTACGCCCAGATGGATCCCGAAGGCCTCTCCCTTGTCCACCCCCGCGCCCTCGTCCTCCCCGGCGACGAAAAACCAGCCCTCCTCGCCCTCGCATCCTGGCTCCAGGACAACTGGCAGGGCCATGGCGACCTCCACGGCGCCGTCGGCGAGTGGAGGGCGAACCTGCAGGCTGTCGCAGAGGCCCCTCCGGACCGCTTTGCCTTCCACCCCCGGAACTTCGCCTTCCATTCGCGGCCATCCCTCAAAATAGAAGACGGCTGCAACAACCGCTGCGCCTACTGCCGTGTCTGCCTCGCCCGGGGGCCTGCCGTCTCGCTTCCGGCCGACCGAATCCTGGAGCGCGTTCTTGAACTCGAAAAAGCCGGCAAGGCCGAAGTCGTCCTCACCGGCATAAACCTCGCCCAGTACAGGGACGGAACCTTGCGCTTCCCCGGGCTGCTGAGCCGCCTGATCGAAGGAACAGACTCGATCCGCTTCCGCATATCGAGCTGGGAGCCTGAGTTCATCGACGATGCCTTTTTGAGGGCCTTCGCCAACCTGCGCGTCCAACCCCATGTGCATCTTTCCCTGCAGTCGGGTTCGGACAGCGTTTTGCGCAGGATGGCACGCCCCTATACGGCGGCATGGGTAGCCCAGGCTGTGGCCGACCTGCGGGCCACCCGCGACGACCCCTTCCTCGCAGCCGACGTCATCGCAGGCTTTCCCGGCGAAAGCGCGGCAGAATTCGAAGCCAGCATCGAATTCTGCCGCGCCATGGACTTCGCCTGGATCCATGCCTTTCCCTTCTCGGCCCGGCCGGGCACCAAAGCCTTCGACATGGTACCCAAGGTGCCCGAGCGCCTTGCAGGCGAGCGCGTAGCCCGGCTGGGCGCCCTTGCCAGTGCGGGGAAGTCAGCCTACCTGCGGCGCTGGATCGGAAAGACAGTGCCCCTCATCCTCGAAAAGGGCGACGAAGGTCAGGATACGGGCACTACGGCCAACTACCTCAAGGCCACCGTTGAAGGCATTCCCGCAAACCAGGCGCCCGGCGCCCTCCTCTCCGTGACCCTCACCGGCCCCGCCAAAGCGCCGGGCGCCGACGTTTCGGCACTATTCTCCTCCATATAGGCACAGAAACCCCGGTTCTCGTCCACAACCATTGCATTTTAAGAATTTAGTTGTATACTGAACAGGTAACACTTCTAAAAGTGAGGAGGCCTTAATGAAACGCAATCATCTCTCGATAATCCTTGGCATGGCGTTGATCGCCCTTTTGATGGGATCATGCGATGCCCTGTTCGAAAACCAATTCGGCAGCGCGGGGCTTGGTCAGCCTTCCGACGCCGAAATCGCGGAGCAGGCGACTTCATCCGATCCCGCCGTCGCTCAGCCGGCTTTGGCCCTCCAGGTAGAGTCCAAACTCGATGCCGCCAATGCTACCCCGCTTATCGAAAACCTGGTCGATGTACTGCTTACCCAGGGCAGCAATTTGGATACTATGACCACATCGGGATCCACAACAATGAGTGACATCCTTGAAGCCTTGGTTCCTGCCGAAACCTTGTCTACGCCCGGCGCCCTTGCAGCCGCTATCGATGCCATTGCTTCAACGCTCCCCAACCTCACCACGCTGGCCAACTCCGTTTTGGCAAATTCAGATGACGGCGATGCCTACGATGCCGAAGGCTTGAACACCCAGAACCTGGCGATGACGGCCGCCCTGGCGACGATTTTTACGAGCCTGAGTCCTGTTGGCTCAAATACCTCTGTTGGGGATGCTCTTGAGAACTATAACAATGCCGTTGTGGCGTATGAAACCAATGGTGGATCTGCTCCCGATATCGCCAGCTTTATCACGCTGACAGATTCCAGCACCGATTTCGAGGCGCTCTTCACATCAGGTTCCACGGTGAGCACGCTCTTTGCTGCGGCCGGCGTGAATTTCGACGAACTTAATGGCTGAGGCTGGAGGTAAAATATGAAACGAACACTACTTGTAATAATGATTCTTCTCGCGGCCTCGGGTCTGCTCTTCGCCGAAACGCTCACAGGTCTCGTGGCCAAGGATGCCAAGACAATGGGTATGGGCGGAGCCTCCAAGGTTTTCGCCGACCGTTACCAGGCGCTCTGGGGCAACCCCGCGGCACTCGCCTCGGCAAAAGGATCCCTCACCTTCGCCGATGTGTCAGCCTGGCTCTACATCAAGCCAACTCTCAGCAAGATTGAAGATGTGCAAACCCTGATGGCAGATGGTACCAGCGATGAAGATAGAATCAGCCTCATCAACCAATTCCAGGCCGAGAACAACGGCCTTGGCGGTGGTACTGCGGTGGGTCTTGGCTGGGCAGGCAAGGGCTTCGGCCTCGGCATGAACATCGTCGCCGACACCTACACCGAAGGCCTCAAGCTGAAACTGATGACCCAGCTCAACGGCGTCGTCGGCCTCGCGTTTCCCTTCCATCTCGGCCCCGTTACCATCAAGGCAGGCCTGGATGGCAGGATCTTCTTCCGCACCGACTCCGATGGTTTGTGGCCACTTATGTCGATGAGCGATAATCCGAACGTGATCAACGGCACAGGATTAGCAGCCGATGTCGGCGCCATCGTTGAGCTCGGACCCTTCATGGTGGGCGCCTCGGTCCGCGACCTCGGCATGGAATTCGATATGGGAAAGGGCACGTTGGAACAGGTTGGCAACATGGATCTTCCCCTTCCCAATCCCACCGCTTACACCCTTCAGCCCCAGGTCTACGCCGGAGCCGGCGTCAAGCTGGGCGGCAGGCTTCTTGCGACATCGGTGTTTGCCGAAGTCTCCGACGCCCTTGCCGTGTTCGAGGACAATGACGTGCTTTGGACCAACCTCCATGCGGGAGCAGAGGTCAAACTCCTGAGCATGCTCTCCGTCCGCGGCGGACTCAATCAGGGCTATGTATCGCTCGGCGCTGGCCTCGATTTCCTCTTCCTCCACGCCGATGTCGCCATGTTCACCGAAGAAATCGGCCTCTATGCCGGCCACAGACCCCGATCGGGCATCGCCGTCCAGGCAGCCGTACGGTTCTGATCCGCGATCTCTGACCTGTGATTACTGAGCTTTCTGGGCTGTCCGGGATTTACTCCCTGGGCAGCCCTTTTTTATATGGCTCATCGGATCGCAGGTTTTTGCCGATACTAATACTTGACTATTATCCCCTATAAATAGACTATAGGGACTTCTCAAGGCGAAACCCCAATACGTGGAGCGGAGGTAGGGTGAACAAACGCGTCGCACTGGCAGTTCTCTGCACCATCATCCTTGCCTCAGGCGCAATTGCCCAACCCCCCCTCACACTCGCCGAACTCTACCCCAAGGACGCCCGATCCATGGGCATGGGGGGATCCTTCAGGTCCCTCGCTTCAGGCTATCAGGCATTTTTCGGCAACCCTGCGGGATTTTCCGGCCCCGCAACACTGACCTTCGCCGACCTCTCCGCCTGGGGCTATTTCAGGCCCAATCCATCGACGATACAGGACCTCGCAGCCATTGCCCAGGGCGACCTCGCCTCTGCAGATGCGAAAGCCAGGCTCGGCGACATCATAGCCAAGAACGGCCTCGGCGCCGGGTCGAGCTTCGGACTCGGCTGGTCGGGCAAAGGCTTCGGCCTGGGGCTGAACTTCGTCTCCGACAGCCTGGCCACAGGAACCGACTACGATGACGCCCTCACCCTCGTGCGCAACCAGGCCAACGCCATAGTCGGCATAGCCCTGCCTCTCGAGCTCGGCCCCTTCGCCTTCAATCTCGGCATCGATGTTCGGGCGTTTTACCGCCTCGACTCAGGCTCAGCCTGGCCCTTTGCCGCCCTCGCCGACGCCTTCATCGACGGAAGCGGCTTCAATTCCCGGATAGGCAGCCTCCCCCTCTCGGGCGGTTTCGGCCTCGCCGTCGATTCGGGCGCCATACTCGCCCTCGGCCCCTTTTCCGCCGGCGTGATGATCCGCGATTACGGCTATGAATTCTCCATGGGCGACACCACCGTCGGCGACCTTGCCGACACCCTCGAGCTTCCCCCCGGCGGCGACAGCTCGTATCGCCTTGTGCCCCACTACGCCGTGGGCATGGGCCTCAGCTTCAAAACGAGCAAAGCTGTCGGCCTTTCCTTTTCCGTGGAATCCGACGACCCCCGGAAGTTCGCCGAGCTGGCCCAATCCGACTTCGGCGCCTCCCTCGAAACCCTTCACTCCGGCGTGCAGATCGAGCTCCTGAAAATCGTCGCACTGCGCGGCGGCTACAACCAAGGCCTCCTCTCCTTCGGCCTCGGCCTCGATCTCGCCCTCATCGAAATCGACGCCGCCATCTTTTCCGAGCCCCTGGCCGACCTCTCCGGCAGCCCCAGCCGCAGCGGTCTGGCCATTCAAGCCGCACTTCGCTTCTGAGCCCTCTCCCGCCGCAACAAAAGTAGCTAAATACATCGATTTTTCTTGACAGCTCCCGCCAACTGCCTACACTTATACATTGATGCAGACCTCTCCAGTTGCCCAAAGTGAAGGAGGAATCATGAAAAAGAAGCTGCTGTTGCTAGCCCTTGCACTGCTATTGTGCATTGGCAATGCTTTTAGCCAATCAGTCGAGGCTGAATTCGCCATGTTCAAGCGAATTGTATCGCCTGTGATGAAATGGGGTGTCAACGGAATCCTTACGGTTCCCAAAGCCAACACGATTGGAAAGCTAAACTTCTATGCAGGTGCGATGGGAAAGGAAGCGGGTGTTCTTGAAGATTTAAAGCTCTTTAACACATCGTTGAGTCTGATGGCCGGTAGTTCTGAGGATGTTGAACTTGGCTATACCAGAAGACAACTCATCTGGCAGGACATAAAATTCTCAGATCTGTCCATGGATACCTTCCACCTCAAAGCAAGAGTGCTCAATCTTGGGGATTATTTCTTGCCACAGATAGCAGTTGGTACGAATATGGTTTCGTTAGTCGATAATTCCTTTACAAACAAGGATAATATTCTTTTCAACGTCTATGCTGCCGCAACATCCACAATTCCACTTATTTCCCCAAAACTTGGTTTACTTTCTGTAACGGCAGTTGCGGAAACGATCATGAATGAGGGTGAATTGGGCATATACCAATTCTCTGGCGGAGCAGATATAAGTCTATTTAATTTTATTTTTGCCTTCGCTGAGCTGCAGGGCTTTAATCCGAAAAAGATAAATAACGAGGTAGTTAACGTAGGAGCTAAAGTAAAGCTCGGACCTCTGTCGGCTGGTGCAGGTCTTTTCGGCATAAGCCGCCTCGCTG
This sequence comes from Spirochaetae bacterium HGW-Spirochaetae-9, assembly GCA_002839205.1. Next base: position 5,296 of record PGXP01000019.1, on the reverse strand, counting down.
ACCCCACGGGAACGCTGCTCGATAACGTCGAATCATCCACGTTTGATATTGGAAATGCAAAATGGATGGCAACGATCGCTTTCGAGATCGACCTCAGCAATTCCGGTTCCAAGTAATAAGGGAGGAATACAATGAAAACTATAAGAAACCGTGCATTCCTTCTGGCACTTCTCGTAGTGATGCTATTCGGCTCCTGCGAGTTATTCGAGAGCTTCAAGCGCGACCTTCCTCCGGTAATTCAGCTCTATAACTCCGCACTTCAGCGAACAAACAAGCTTCTCCCGAATGACACTCTCTACGTGAAAGTTTCAGGGCTTGCTGCTAATACTATGTATGAAGTTGAATGCCTTGATACCAATGGCGATCCAATATCTTCGATTTTAGCAGAATCAGATGCTACTGGTGTGATACAACCAACAGCGCTCTGGTACGATATTGGCTTCAAGTGGGATGCAACCCTAAATAGTGGAGCAGGAGGTATAAAGCTTGCATCCGATGCTGAACTGGGTCTTTCTGCATTCGAAGTACATGTAAAGACTCTTGATGGTACGGCAACTGATTTTAGCCTCGATTTCTTCATTGTATACAATACCGAGATCGAGAGACCGCAACCGATCGTTATGGCTGGCGAGCTTGTTGGCGGCGTTTTCAATCTTGAGAATGCATTGGATGCAGGCGATACATTATACGTCAAAGTCGCCAACCTAGAGAAAGGGCTTCCAACTGGCCAGACGTACGCAACGGTCAATGTAGTGCCATTTACTGGAACGAATTACGAGGATGGCGATCCAATAGATAACGTCTATATCTCCATGACGATGACGCTTGATGAGTTGAAAAATGGAACAGCTATTCCTTGGAAAGGCGGTTCTGTCATCACTTCTAATACCCCTGATGATAGAGGTAAAGCATTCAGCGTAATCGTTGATTTCGACAACAATGGATATTTCAATGTCCTGAAAGAGGGCACAGCGAATTATTATCTGGACAGCATTGATGGAAATGGTGTTGCTGGTTTTATAATTCGACAACCGCCAATCGTTACTGCGCAAACCGTTTCGTTAAACCTTGTCTCTGGAGGAATCTTCACCTATAGCTGGCAGAATTATCAGTATGATTATGACTATCGCGATACATTCAGAAAAGATGGATCGGATACGAAGGTTGCTTACTATTATGGTGTTGGTCCTGGCGTCAAGGTAATTTGGAACCCCTATACATACTACAACAGCTGGAGTAATGATCCGACGGGAACAGGTTTATATTATGGGCGATATATTGATCTCTACATTATAAAGAGTGGAGGTTCCTCTGCTGGATGGACATTAGGCGCAGATTTACTTGATACAACAATCTTGGTAAGAAAGCTTCGCCTTCCAGTACAATATGGTTGTGCGAATGGTCTGAATCAGCAGACCATTTGGCCAGCCCCGATGATCCCGGGTGATTATGCTTTGGTCCTCGATATGGATAATAGCAAGACCATAACGAATGGAGATATTATTGACGATTGGGATAGAGCTGGTGTGCTAAGAATCGTTGATACAAAGCGAAGTGGTTTTAGTATTAATCCGTAGTTTTTATCTGATAAATCATGTTTGAATCAGGGCTATTCGCCTTATAGCGAATGGCCCTGATTCATTTTAGGCAATGTGCCTAGGGTTGACATCCCCCCTCCTTTTGGGTACTGTAAATCCCCGCGGGCCGCTAGCTCAGTAGGTAGAGCAACGCCCTTTTAAGGCGTGGGTCACGTGTTCGAATCACGTGCGGCTCATCTGTAAAGATCTTTGTGGTAAGTAATTAGTTTACGACCACCGATAAACCGGCGTCGTTCCAGGCTCAAGTGTGAGATAGGACTGTGAGAAAACCTATCAAAACGAGACGGAATGCGCCGGTTTTTTATTCGAATGAACAGGAAACGAATCCATCTCCCGCCATCGAGTCAATCCTGCGTATTCTCCTGTTATCATGTCCGTATTGATTCCACCTATAGCTTCCACTTCACCCCGACCAAACCCGTATAGCCTGCGCCTAATCCAAGATAGATCGGCACATAGATATCCATGTTGATCGCCAGCCGTTGATTTATGCAATACGACGTCCCGCTCGCTATCAATGGCCCGAAACCGAAAGAAGATCCCATCAAGGCTCCCAAACCCAGGCCCCAATACCAATCGAAACTGCGCAGGAAGCCGGCGCTTCGGCAAAGGCCAAGACGCACATGACGCAGAAAATTGCAGCGAACGCAGTACGTTTCTTCATGGTTCTCTCCTGAAGTTCTACGAATGTTTTTTCAATTTTTCCTGGATAAGCAGGGCATCGGCTACGGCGAGGAGCTCGGCGAGCGTGGCTGTGGAGCCTGCGTCGCGCACCGCCATGCCGAAGGAAATGCCCAGCTGCCTGCGCCGGTGGTTTGTCGCCTTCCAGGTTTCCATTGCGGTTTCCAGGCGTTTCTGGGCTATTGCCGCGAGATCGGCTCCATCTTCCATCAACACGACGAATTCATCGCCGCCCAGCCTGGCGACGATGTCGTACTCCCTGAAGGCGCGGGTGAGCAGTTCCTTGAACTCCCTGAGCGCCTCGTCGCCTTCCATGTGGCCGTACTCGTCGTTCACCATCTTGAAATTGTCCAGGTCCATCATCAAGAGGCAAAAGGTGGTCTTGAAGCGCTTGGCGCGCTCGAAGGAGGCGTGGGCGAACTCCTCAAGGCCATTCCGGTTGTACAGCCCCGTCAGGTGGTCCCGGATCGACTTTTCATAGACGGTATGGAACATGATGTTGTAGGGCTTGTCGAGCCCTTCACGCACGATGAAGACGACGAGAAGACCGCTCGAAAAGAGATAGAGCAGGTGGCCGATTCCGTTGAAACTATCGTAGACGGAGACATAGAGGGTGAACACGAATTCCGCTGCCAAACCAAAGGCTATCGCCCAGCCTATCACCTTCACGTACACGAGGTCGAAGCTTTTCCCCAGAGCCTTTAGCCGCAACAGCGTGAGAACGCCGATGAGTATGATGACGTACTCCGTGATTTTCTTGAACGTGGTGAGCCCGATTCCATCGATGTAGCAGACGGGGAAGATTCCGGTGAAAATCGATACGATTACTCCGATCGTTATGAGCGCGTAGACGATATTCAAGCGAACGAATGAAAGCGCTTTTTTACCTATAAAGGTGGCGAGGAGGAGGCTGACAGCCTCAAGCATTCTTCGGGCTACCCAAAACTGTGTGGCCATGCCCGATTCAATGCCGACGATGATGTTCATGCCTTTGTAGCTGAGCGCATGGAGGAATCCCAGCGCCGCGACGTAGAGGTACGCCGTGCTGATAAAGAGCACGACGGTGTTCTTGGAAAACTTGTAGGTCCGTGAACCGACGACAAAAAGGAGTATATGGATAATGATAGAGATGTTTTCCGTCAGTGTGTGGAAGAGCAGGTAGCCTTGGAACGCCCATATGATAGGCAGAAACACGAACGTAAGTATAGTGATGGCGATGACGCCGTAGAATCGATCGGTCTTTTCCATCTTTCCCCAAGCATAATGGATGCCGCATGTTGCCGCAAGGGAAAGGCGCCCGCTTTTCCCTTCAGGCTTGCCTTGCTGGGGCGGTGATGTATACTCATACTGGAATCAAAGCCTGGAGGAAGGTCTTGCCTCATCCCGAACGGTTTTTCGAACTGCCTCCACATATTGTCGACAGGATGGCTATCACTGCAGCGATAGATCGTTTTCCCCGCATTTTCATGCCCACCATGCGCATGGTAGTCGACCGCTTCGCCGTCTTTCCCGGCCTTGGCCGCTGGATCGATATGAAATTCGATCCAGCCGACGGCGCCGAGCGCGAGGGATCAGGCGAGATGTATCGGCGCGATAGGGTGTATGGCTGGATTCAAGGCAGGGGGCTGGAGGCTTTATCAGCGTTTCTGCGTTGGAGGGAGCCGGATCCGGCCTACGCCGATGTCGCCGAAGCCCTCTACGGGCAGATAACTGCAGCCTGTTTCCCGGCGAGGGATGGAGAGCTGCGGGGTGGCTTTGTCATGAATCCTCAGGGAGAGAAGCTTCATGAAGCTCCCTCCGGCACGACCCTCACCGCATTGTTTCTGCTGAGGGGCCTTTTTGCCTTCGCTTCCCTGCCCGAAAGCGAGCATGATGCCGATCTGGGCTGGATAAGGCCCGCGCTGAGGCGGGCTGTCGATGACGCGCTCCTGGGTGAATGCCGGAACGACCAGCTGTCTTTTGCCGGTTCGACCGGGGGAGGTCTTGCCGGCTCCGATGATGCCCGGAATCAGGGCTACGAAGGCAAGATGATAGCCTTGGGCGCATGCATACTCCTGTACGAGCATACCCGCGATCCTGTGGATCATAAGCGCGGCATCCAGCTGATCGATTCCGTGCTCGACAGCCATTTTTTCTGGAACGGCAAGGACGAACCCTGGCTGTCGGATGTACGCTTGCCAAAATCGGGACTGGATTCGGATAGGGCTTCCCTGCCTCTCCCCGTGAATCCAGGGCACATCATCGAATTCGTTGGGCTGGCGCTTCGGTTCCAGCGCATTGCAGCGGGCGTTGCAGGCAGCCAACTCCATCTTTTGCACGTATTGGCTCACAGCGCCTGGCGGCTTGGCAGGGCGCCATGCGGCGGCATTGTGCGTGGCATGGACGGCCATACCGGCGCAATTCTGGACGCGAACTGCCCCTGGTGGTCAAGCTTCGAAGCCGTGCGGACCTTTGCCGAACTCTATCGGGACACAAAAGACGCCGATGAGCGCAGATTTTGCATCGAGAGAATTGAAGCCAGTATAGAGTGCATCGAAAAGGTCTATCTGGCTCACTCGGCTACGGGAATACCGGTCCAGACCGTATCGCCGGAAGGCAAAGTTGTACACTTCATTCCGGCAACACCGGATATCGACCCTGGTTACCATACGGGCATCCCGTTGATGGAAGCCGATCAGGCATTGCGGGGTCTGCGCACGATGCTGAGCGGCTCTGCCGAGGCGACGATATCGACAGAGCTCGGAACCCTCCTCCAAGGTCACCTTGCGCGAAGCGAACCGGCGGATTCCGAACTGGACCCTCTCCATGTGCGGGCCTGCGTCATCGAAGCCCAGGATCAGGCTGTCGTCTTTGTCTCTGCCGACGTTCTCGAATTTTCGCATCAATGGGCGGAAGCGGCATCGCATAGGCTCTCCCTGCTCTCAGGCATCCCGGAAGGGCGCATTTTCCTGACAGCGACACATACGCACACGGCGCCGGCGGCTATCGCGCTCGGATCCCGCCCTGAAAACCCTGAG
>PGXP01000018.1 GCA_002839205.1 Spirochaetae bacterium HGW-Spirochaetae-9 | reverse complement strand
CCGAAAACAACGAATAGGCCAGCAGAAGCACAGTACAGGCCAGCAAAGTGGCACTGATCGGACGGGTGGCGAAAACAGTAAAATCGCCCCCATTCAGCAGCATGGCGCGGCGGAAGTTTTCTTCGAACAGCGGCCCCAACACGAAGCCAAGCAGGAGCGGCGCGGGCTCGAAGCGGTAGTTCTTCAACAGGTAGCCGATGACTCCGAAGGCCAGCGTGAGGGCTACGTCCACGACGCTTGATCGGTGCGAATAGACGCCGACGCAGATCATGATGGTGATGACGGGATAGAGCTTGCGGTAGGGAATGCGCAGCAGCAGGACCCAGAGGCGGATCAGCGGGATGTTGATCAACAGCAACACCAGGTTGCCGACGACGAAGCTGGCGATGACGCCCCAGAAAAGGGTCGGCTGGTCAACCATCAGCCGCGGCCCCGGGATCACTCCGTTCAGCACCAATGCGCCGATCATTAGCGCCATTACCGCGTCGCCGGGCACTCCGAGGGTCAGGGTGGGTATGAAGCTGGTCTGCGCCGCAGCGTTGTTGGACGATTCCGGTGCAGCGATGCCCGGCAGGTGGCCGGTGCCGAACTTCCCTGGCGTGCGCGAGACGCGTTTTTCCACCGCATAGGACATGAACGAGGCGATAGCGGCGCCAGTACCCGGCAACGCGCCGAAAAAGCTGCCGACCCCGGCCCCGCGCAGGATCGGCCCGATGACCGAGCGCAACTCGGCCCGGGTGGGCAGAATGTCTCGCATCGACACCGAGACCTTCGCTTGTGGTGGCGCGTCGCTGTTGACCGAGCGGATAATCTCACTCACCCCGAACAGACCCATTGCCAGCGACACCAGGCTGACGCCATCGGCAAGCTCCGGCATCGCAACGAAACGGTAGAAACCGGTGGTGGTATCCGCACCGATCAGCCCAAGGGCCACACCGACCAGCACCATCGCAAGCGAGCGCAGTTGCGAGCCCGTGCCGACCAGCGTCGCCGCCATCAACCCCAGCACCACCAGCATGGCATATTCCGGCGCGCCGAAGCGCAGGGCTATGCGCGCCATCGGGATCGCTGCAGCGATGACCAGCACCACGCCGATCATGCCGCCGATGAAGGAGGCGATGGCGGAAATGGCAAGGGCTGGACCTGCCCTGCCTTGTTTCGTCATCGGGTAGCCGTCGAAACAGGATACGATGGCCGAGGCGTCGCCGGGGACATTGATCATGATGGACGCGCGCGATCCGCCGAACATGGCGCCATAATAGACGGCGCACATCGTGATGAGGGCCGTCGCCGGATTCATTCCGAAGGTTATGGGGATGAGGACGGCAACACCCGTTGCCGGCCCGAGGCCGGGGAGCATGCCGATGATAGTGCCCAGAGAGCCGCCGATCACGACCCAGAGGATATTGGTCCATGTCATCGCGGTCTGCATTCCGAGCGCCAGATTGCTGAATATCTCTTGCATTGGATCAATCTCCTTTTAGAAGGGCAGCAGCTGCTCGATGAAGCCGCGGGGAAGGCTGAGCTTGAGCGCCACGGCGAACACGCCATAGGTGATCACCGAAAAGGCGATGGCAAGTATCAGATTCTGTACAAGCCTGCCCTTGTTGATGAGGGTCGAGATGAACAGCATGAAAAGGGTTGTGGGCAGCAGGAATCCGAGCGGATCCATCAGGAGACCGTAGGCGATGCCGACAGCCGTGGTGAGGAGAATCTTGATCCATACTTCCTTGTGTTTGACGAAGCCGAAATCGGCTTTCTTGGATCTCGTTTCGGGATTTCTGTCCCCGAGGGCAAGGATTGTTCCCGCAGCGATCGCGAGTATCCCCACGATGGAGGGGAAGAGCTTGGGTCCGAGCCTGTCGCCCATCCGCATTTCCGGAAGCAGCATCGCCGTGACGAGGTAGATGCCTCCGAGCGCTATGGCGATAATCCCGGTTATCAGATTCATGGTCACGTTGGCACCTCCTGCGTACGCGCCGAAAAGGATTTCTCATGAAGGGAAGGGAGGCGCGATGATGCGCCTCCCTTCCTGATAGGAAATTGCGTCAGCCTTATTTCTTCAGGCCGACCGTGGTGAGGAGCTCATCGAAAATCTTGGTCTGATCGGCGAGATACTTGGTGTGCGTAGCCGAGTCCTGGTAGAAATTGGACCAGCCGAGATTGGCGATCTGCTCTTTCCAGGTCTTGGTCTGAACCATCTTTGCAAAGACGCCATCCCAGTAGGCGATCTGCTCGGGCTTGAGCCCGGGAGCCGCGATCAGGCCTCTCCAGTGCGGGAACACGAGGTCGATGCCCTGCTGGACGAAAGGTTTGACGCCGGGGAGGAACTCGAGTTCTTTATCGGCGCTGGTGCCGAGGACGCGCATTTTTCCGGCCTTGTGCTGCTCGAGCACTTCAGCGAGTCCGATCACCGTGGCCTTGATATGTCCGCCGAGGAGGGCGGGAACGATTTCGCCGCCGGCGCCTGGATAGACGATGAACTTGACCTTGGAAGGCTCGATTCCGTAGGCCTTTGCAAGCTGAAGGAAGACGAGGTGGTCATTGTTGCCGAGGGAGGGGCCGACGCCGACGGGGATCGAGGCGGGATTGGCCTTCATCGCTTCCATGAGGCCTTTAATGTCCTTGTAGGGGGAATCGGCAGCCACGGTGACGGAAATCCACTCAGCCTGAAGCATGGCGATGGGGGTGAAGTCCTTGTAAGTCAGTTCCGACGTTCCGAGGAGCTGGTTGAGCATGATAAGGGTCGAGGTGGCGGCAAGGTATTCGCCCTGTCCCTTCTTGCCCTTGAGGTAGGTCCAGCCGACGGAACCGCCGCCGCCCGGCTTGTTGACGACGATGACGTTCTTCTCGACAAGCTTCTCGTCGATCAGGGATTTCTGGACGACGCGCGCCAGCATGTCCCAGCCGCCGCCCGGATTGGCGGGAGCTACGAGTTCGATGGTCTTGGTGGGCTTCCAGCTTGGGGCTGCGGCCACGGTCGAGACCATTCCTACGAGAGCGATGATGAGAATGAGCGAAGACAGTTTCTTCATTACAGTCTCCTCCTTGAAAAATATATGCCTTCAACCGCGGGGCTTGAGCCTTCGCAGGGAATGCCTAAAAGAACATAAAATCCTTGAGCTGTTCGGCAAAGCCTGAATGATCCTTCCAGATGACGAAGGACTCATCGAGGTGCTCGGCCCAGATGGCGCTCGCGCGTTCCGGGTCGTGGGCCAGGAAGGCGTTGTAGAGATCCCGCCTGCGCTGGATGCTCTTGTCGATGCGATTGGGCAGAACGAGGCGCATGACGCGGTAGCGGTCGAATATTTCCCGCTGTGCCCACACGCTTTCAAGGATTCTCGCCGACTTGCATGCTTCAAAGGCTATTTCGTTGAAGATTTTGATGAGGGGAAAGAGGGATTCGAGGAGTTTTTCCCCTGTAAGGGTGGCGCGGATATGGTCTAGCTGATCGAGTATTTTGGACATTTCCGAAAGTTCGGCGTCCGTGATGCGTCGGGCGGAATATTTGACGGCCAAAGTCTCGAGGGCCTTGCGGATAGTAAAAGAGTGGGCCAATTCGTAGGGGGAAATCCCGAGGACCCTGTTGCCCTTCATGGGGACGCGCTCGATGTAGCCGTTGCTCTCGAGTTTCTGCAGGGCCTCCCTGGCGGGCGTCCTGCTCACGCTGAATTCATCGGCTATTTCCTGGTCGGTGAAGGTGGTGTCGGCTTTGAGCTCTCCATACACGATGGCTTTTCTCAGATGTTCGTAGATTACTTCCCGCATTGGTTGGGCGCGGAGATCGGGTACCTGTTTTAAAAAGCCCACGGAAGGCCTCCATACGTTCCTTCCCCGAAGGGAAAGAAAGTTTTACTCAAAATATACTGGATTCCGTATTCCGTATTCCGTATACAAGGTGTATAATAGACTCGAGTCGCCGATCTGTAAAGTGCAAATCGTTCGGATTTGGGGAGGAAATCGTGGTTGGAAGGAATATTGTTCGGAAACTGATCGAGAGTCACAGGGTGCAGTCCACCGAAGGAGCGGGCGGCGAGGGGGAAACTCTTGTCAGGATAGACCAGACGCTGACCCAGGATACGACGGGCACGATGGCCTACCTCCAGCTTGAAGCCCTCGGAATCGACAGGGTGAAGACGGAGCGTTCGGTCAGCTATGTCGACCACAATGTCCTTCAGGTAGGATTCGAGAACGCCGACGACCACAACTTCCTCCAGGATATAGCGGCTAAATACGGCATAATTTTTTCCAGGCCTGGCAACGGGATTTGCCATCAGGTCCATCTCGAGCGCTTCGGGGTGCCGGGTAAAACCCTTCTCGGATCCGACAGCCACACGCCCACGGCGGGAGCCCTCGGAATGCTGGCCATCGGGGCTGGCGGGCTCGACGTAGCCCTGGCCATGGCGGGCTTCCCCTTTTCCTTTCCGCCACCCAGGGTTCTGCGCGTTGAGCTCAAAGGTCGGTTGCGGTCCATGGTGAGCGCCAAGGATATCGTCCTCGAGGTGCTGCGCAGGCTCACGGTCAAGGGCGGGGTCGGGAAGATCCTCGAATATTCGGGCGAGGGCGTCGCGACCCTCTCCGTCCCCCAAAGGGGAACCATCACGAACATGGGAGCCGAGCTGGGAGCGACCACCTCGGTATTCCCGAGCGACGAGGTGACGAGGCTTTTCCTCGAAGCCCAGGGCCGAGGCGGGGATTACCTGCCGCTCGCCGCCGATCCGGACGCCAAGTACGACGAGGAGCTCGTCATAGACCTCTCTTCGCTGGAACCCCTCATCGCCCTGCCCCATATGCCCGATAAGGTTGTCCCCGTCAGCGAGGCCGCCGGGCGGCCGGTGGATCAGTGCTTTATCGGAAGTTGCACGAATTCTTCCTATTATGATCTGGCGGTGAGCGCGTCCATACTGAAGGGGCACCATGTCGATCCAAGGACCAGCCTTGTGGTCGGGCCGGGCTCGCGCCAGACCTTCCTCATGATCACGCGTGACGGAATACTGGCCGACCTGGTGGGGGCGGGAGCGCGAATTCTCGAGTGCGCCTGCGGCCCCTGCATCGGGATTGGCCAGGCGCCGCGGACGGACGGGGTTTCGCTGCGCACATCCAACCGCAATTTCGAGGGGCGCTCGGGCACGAAGTCGGGGCAGGTGTTCCTGGTGAGCGCCGAGACAGCCGCGGCATCGGCCGTCCGCGGCGTCATCACCGACCCCCGTGAATTCTCAGGGAATGCTCCCGTGGCGGTCCCTGCCCACTTCGAGGCCGACGACTCCATGTTCATCTTCCCCGGCGTCTCAGGCAAAGGGGTGGAAGTCCGCCGGGGCCCGAATATCGCCCCCCTGCCGGAGTTCCCCCCGCTTCCCGGCGCATTGGAGGGCGAAGTCCTCCTCGTCATGGGCGACAACATCACGACCGACCACATCCTTCCAGCGGGGAGCAGGATCATGTCGCTGCGCTCCAACCTTCCTGCCATCTCCGAGTACTGCTTCTCCGCCATCGATCCTGCCTTTCCCGCCAGGGCGCGCGCGGCCGGCGGCGGCATCGTCGTGGGCGGGGAAAACTACGGCCAGGGATCGAGCAGGGAGCACGCGGCACTCTCCCCGAGGTTCCTCGGGCTGCGCGCCGTCATCGTGAAGTCTTATGCCCGCATCCACAGGCAGAACCTGGTCAATGCGGGCATCCTGCCGCTGATATTCGAGAATGCCGGGGATTGGGCCACTGTGTCGGCGGGCGACAGGCTTTCCATCGCGAATGTCGCCCAAGGGCTGGCGAAGGACAGCTTCGAGGTAAGGAACGAGACCAGGGGAACTGTCTTTGCGGCGAGGCATGGCCTCTCGGGGCGGCAGGTCGACATACTCCTCGCGGGCGGGGCCCTCAACGCCGCGCGCCGCGAGCTGGCAGGCCACTGATAAAGGGGAAGAAATCATGGGCGGAGCGTCTTTCGGCTGGGAAGAGAGAGTCCTCACAAGTCAGCCTGAGCTCGCGGCGCGCAGGCGCCTCATAGAATCCCGCGGACTTTCCATGCCCGAGGGGGCCGATCTCGTCCTGGGACTTTTCGAGAACGATGCCTTCATCGCCACGGGAACCCTCGTCGGTCCCGTCCTTCAGGGAATAGCCGTCGCCGACGGCATGGAAGGGGAGGGCGCCGCGGCAGCCGTCGTCTCCGCTCTCATCAGGCATGCCCTGGAGCTCGAACATGAACAGCTCTTCCTTTTCACATCAGCCAGGGAAGCCGGGCGCTTCGAGGCCCTGGGCTTTTCCCTGATAGCCTCCACGACCTCCCATGGGGGGGATCAGGGCGTGGCCTTGCTGGAATGGGGTTCCAGGGGCCTGGCCCTCTGGCTGGAAAGCCTGAAGGCGCTCGCCCGGGACAAGCCGGAACACGCCGGCGCCGTCGTCGTCAACTGCAATCCCTTCACCCTCGGCCATCGGTGCCTCATAGAATACGCCGCTTCCAGGGCGCCCTGGCTCTACGTCTTCGTCGTAGAGGAAGACCGTTCGCTCTTTCCCTTCAGGGTGAGGATGGATCTCGTCAGGAAGGGCACCGCCGATCTGCCCAATGTCACCGTCCTGGCGGGAGGTCCCTATGTCATTTCAGCCGCCACCTTCCCGACCTATTTCATTAGGCCGGGCCCAAGGAAGGAGGGGGAGGCCGACCCCGCCGTGGAGCTTCACGCCGCCCTTGACCTCCTGCTTTTCAGGCGGTACATAGCCCCCGCGCTCAAGGTCACCGACCGCTTCGTAGGCACCGAGCCCTATTGCGCCACTACCTCCGCATACAACAGGATGATGAAGGAGATACTGGTCTGTCCCGAAGGGGATGGACCAACCTTGCGCGTACACGAGATGCCGCGTTTCGAAAAGGACGGATCGCCGGTGAGCGCCTCGACGGTCAGGGCTCTCATAAAAAGCGGTGAGATGGCCACGGTCAGGGATATCGTTCCCGAAACGACCTGGTCATGGCTCACCTCCCCGGAAGCGGTTCCCATTCTCGAGAAGATACGATACAGCGATTCCCGGCACTGAACGGGGGTCACGCACATAAAAACAAGAAGAGGAGCAGAATATGGAAGCCATAAAAACGGCTACTGCGGGATCCCTGGAATCGAGCGATGTGCTCGTGACCGTATCGCCGGCGACGGGGCCAAGCGTTGAGTACAAGATCGAGAGCATCGTGATCAAGCAGTTCGGGAAGCGGATCAGGAGCGTGACCGAAGAAGTCGTCGCCGCCTCGGGGCTCAAGGCAGCCACGGTGCACGTGCAGGACCGGGGCGCCCTCGAATGCACCCTGCGCGCCAGGCTGGAAACCGCCATAGGCCGCGCGGCCGAAGTCGCCGAACCTGGCCGCGCCGCTCCAGCCACGCCGACCGCATGACCGATCCCGTCCTCGTCGCGAGGGAGGAGCGCTGGGAAAGGAAGCTCGCCCTTGCGCGGAGGCTCGGAGCCTCGCATTCCGGCCAGCCCGTCTCGCTGGCGGTGTTGACCCTGCGCATGCCCGCCGCGCTCAGGACTTCGGGACGATTTACGGAACTCGCGAGAAAACTGTTTTACGTTGTAGCACACGAGGTCGCGGGCAGAGATTTTCCGATTCTCCACGAGGAATTCGCGACTGGCGCCGACGGCCCCGAGGGCTACCTCGCCGCGTCGATTCCGGAACAGGAACTCAAGCGCATCGTCGCCGGTATCGAAACGGAGCATCCCTGGGGCGAGCTGGCCGATATCGACGTGATGGGCGCCGGGGGCATGCCTTTCGGCAGGAAGGAGCTGGGATTGCAACCTCGTCCATGTCTTGTCTGTGGCAAAGAGGCCATGGTCTGCTCGGCCGGCAGGCTCCATGATCAGGCTCTCATTGCCGCCAAGGTCGTGGAAATCGCGATGCGCCCGGCCCCTGCCTTCGGCGACGCGGCATCACGCATCGGCCGGCTCGCCCTTACCGCCACCCTGGGCGAAGCTTCGGCGGCGCCCAAGCCCGGACTCGTCGATCCCCGGTCCAGGGGCGCCCACCGCGACATGGACTACTTCAGCTTCCTCGCGAGCGCCGCCGCCCTGGCTCCCTGGTTTTCCGAATTCGCCAGGCTCGGCGCCCGGCTTCGGGGCGAGCCTGCGCGGCTTCTACCCCTTCTAAGGGAAGCCGGCAAGGCAGCGGAGCGCGATATGTTCGCCGCGACATGCGGCGTCAACACCCACAAGGGCCTCATCTTCTCGATGGGACTGCTCTGCGCCGGCGCCGGCCGCCTGGCGGCGGCCGGCGCCTTCCCCAGCCCCCAGTCCTGCGCGACCATTGCCGCCGAAATCGTCAGAGGCATCACCCTGCGAGACCTTGGAGGGACCGATACGGCGGGACGTGGCGGCACCGTCGGCGAAAGGCTCTACGCCCGCGAAGGCGTCCGCGGCATCCGCGGCGAGGCCGAGGACGGCTTTCCCTCCGTCATCCAACACGCCCTTCCCCGGCTCAGGGCGAGCCTCGCCGCAGGTCTGTCCATGAACGACGCCATGATCGACGCCCTTCTCGTCCTCTTCACCGTCGTGGAGGACACCAATGTCCTAGGACGGGCAGGCCGAGACGGACTTGCCTTCCTCCGCGAGGCGGCGGGGCGAGCCATCGCCTGCGGTTCCATGGCCACCGCGGCCGGCCGGGCCGCAGTCCTTGCCATGGACGAGGCCCTCATCGCGCGCAACATCAGCCCCGGAGGCTGCGCCGACCTCCTTGCCGTCTCCGCATTCCTCCATATGAGCGAAACCGGGAGCTGAGGAGGAGGGGATGTCCCTCCCCGCTTGCCCCGGCCACCTTCCGCCCGCCATAATCGTGGCATGACAGCCAAGAGCCCCTATCTCCACAAGACTCAGTACTACGAAACCGACCAGATGGGCGTCGTACATCACTCGAACTACATTCGCTGGTTCGAGGAAGCCCGCACCGACCTTCTCGAGCAGGCCGGACTGGGTTACGACAAGATGGAGGAGCGCGGCATAATCGTTCCCGTCCTCGCGGCTTCCTGCGAGTACAAATCGAGTGTCCGCTACGGGGAGACCGTCGCGATCATCCCGAAGGTGGAAGCGTATACGGGTTTGCGTTTGACCATCTCGTACCGCGTGCTCGACGCCAGCAGCGGCGAGCTCCGCGCCGCAGGCGAAACCCGCCACGCCTTCCTCGACCGCGATTTCAGGCCTTCGTCGCTGAAGCGCAGCCATCCCGACGTGGATGAGCTGATGAATACCTTGTTGGCACCCGAGAGCAGCCTTTAAAGAACATGGTCATCGCTGGCCCAGCCGCCAGTGGTTTTGGATCGACGAGCCCGCCCGCGGCTCTTGCAATTGCCGCAGGAATAGAATACCTATCCCGGAGAAACTTCGGCGCAGCTTTGCGTCACTTATTCTCGATTCGGGCTTTCAGGAGCACCCCCATGATGACCTTCGCCATCGTGCTGTTCGCCATCACTTATATCGCCCTCCTGGTTCTGCCGAACTTCCGGGCCTACATAGCCCTCGCCTCGGCAGCTGTCTTCGTCATAAGCGGGATTCTGCCCGTCGGCGAGGTATTCGGCGCCGTGGACTGGAATGTCATCATGATGATCACGGGGACGATGGGCGTCGTCTCGCTCTTCATCAACTTCAAGATGCCCTCCCTCCTGGCCGACTTCATCATCGACAAGATGCCGAACGTCAAATGGGCGATCATCGCGCTATCGCTTTTCGCGGGTGTCATCTCGGCCTTTGTCGACAATGTGGCAACGGTGCTGATGGTAGCCCCCGTGGCGGTGACCATCTGCCGGAAGCTCAAGATATCGCCCGTCAAGGCCATCATCGCGATCGCCATCTCCTCCAACCTCCAGGGAGCCGCCACCCTTGTGGGCGACACGACATCGATCCTTCTTGGCGGACACGCAGGCATGAATTTCCTGGACTTCTTCGTCTACCGGGGCAAGCCCGGACTGTTCTGGGTCGTGCAGGCCGGGGCTCTCGTCTCCACGGTCGTTCTCATCGTCCTCTTCCGCAAGGATAAGGCCCTTGTCGACACCGACGACCGCACGGTGGTGGAAGACTATGTGCCGACGGCTCTGCTTCTCGGCACGATTCTCCTTCTCATTGGGGCTTCCCTCATGCCCAAGGAGTGGATGCCGGCCTTCGTCGTCAAGCACATCAACGGCCTCATCTGCCTCGGGCTGATGCTCGTCGGCTTCATCTACAACATCATCAAGGAGAAAAGCGCGAGAATCGTCGTCGAGATCGTCAAGGAAATCGACTACTTCACTCTTCTCCTTCTCGCAGGCCTCTTCGTCGTCATCGCCGGCATAACCGAAGCGGGCGTGGTGGACGCCATCAGCAGGCTTTTCGTCAGGGTGAGCGGGAACAACGTCTTCCTCATCTATACCCTGATCGTGTGGGTGTCGGTCCTCCTCTCGGCCTTCATCGACAATATCCCCTACGTGGCCACGATGCTGCCCGTGGCGGGCGGCATAGCGGCCCAGCTCGGCATTGATCCGACGCTGATCTATTTCGGGTTGCTGGTGGGCGCGACCTTGGGCGGGAACATGACGCCGATCGGGGCATCGGCCAACATCGCCGGCCTGGGTATCCTGAGGAAGGAAGGCTACGAGGTGAAGCCGCAGACCTTCATGAAGATCAGCGTGCCCTTCACCCTGGCCGCCGTCACTTCGGGGTATCTCCTCGTCTGGTTCATCTGGGCTTGAGGCTGCCGACGACTTCAAGCCCGGCGAGCGATGATTCGGCTTCGAAGATCATAGAACCGTTGCGCACATACCTTATCGCGAGCCGGGCGTCCACGGCCTCGGCGATTCGGCGGGATAGCAGGCCTGCGACGGGAGCGTGGAGAATGCCGCCGCGCGACCTGGCCACGCTGATCTCCAGCGATTCGCCGTCGGTTTCCCACCCGCTGACCTTGGTGGTGCCGCACACTGTCGTGCCGCGGATCGCCTTTATGCCTCGGGATATTCTGCACTGAACTGTATCATCAGTGACCGACAGGTCGACAATTTTCGAACCGTTGTAGGTTGTGAACAGGCGCTTTTCGCCGCCATGGGAGAGTACGCAGAGAAAACCCCTGAAAGATGAGCCGAGCCAGGGAATTGTAGCCACCGACAGCATCAATGAATCCCCGCGAGAGGGAAAATCGTTCGATTGGGTCCAAATCCAGGATTCGGGCATGGAATGCCCCCAATCCTTTTCTATATAGCCCCTGCCGTCGCCGATCGATATCTGTCGCCCATCCACTTCGATATGACCGTCCACCCTGTGGTCGAGGCTCACGAGGCCATGGTTACACTCCATTCCCGGCATGAAGGTAAAAGGCCCCATCACGCCGGGGCTCCAGAAGGGGAACCGCGGGATCGAAAAGCCGCCATAGGCGAAAGCGCCTGAAATGTGCGAAGTACCGTCAGTCAGATCAAACTGGATCCCCGAATCGCCGAAGCGATTGTTGCCGACCCGTATTTCGAGCCCGGATTCAGCGGCGTGGAACTCTTCGATGGGGTACTGGAACCACCAGGATCTGCCCGATTTGCCTTCTATCACCTGTACGAAGGAGTAGCCTGAGCCGGGTTCATCGCCCAGGGCTATACCCGGGATGAAGGACCAGACTCCTTTTTCGATTCCGCCCGAATGCTTGAAATACCATCCTTCAAAATATCTGCGCTTCCTGCTTTTTCCCTGAAATGAGGCTGGCGACCAAAGGTTCCGCACTGCGATGCTCCTTCTGCCCTGTGAAATGGGAAACGGAAAGGGTAAGCCTGTGGGAAAGATATCCAATTATCTGTGCCGGTTCAATGAGGCAATGGACCGAGCGTCAGGCTTTGACAAAAACGCGGAATATGTTAGAGTGTTTTATCAGTGCAGTCTCAACAGGCTGCCCCCAGCTGGAAATTCCAATCGGGTAGAGGAGTAATTCCATGAGAGAAAATACATTGCCAAGCCTTGTCATCGGCGGCCTTGTCGCCAGGGTTCCAATAGTCCAGGGAGGCATGGGCGTGGGGATTTCCCTGTCGGGACTCGCCGCAGCCGTGGCTAACGCCGGCGGGGTAGGGGTCATAGCGGCTGCAGGCATCGGCCTCCTCGAGCCCGATGGTTTCAAGGACTTTCTGGGAGCCAATATCAGGGCCTTGCAAAGGGAGATACGGACGGCGCGATCGCGGACGCAGGAGA
>PGXP01000017.1 GCA_002839205.1 Spirochaetae bacterium HGW-Spirochaetae-9 | reverse complement strand
CGCGCAGGAGGGACGATTTCCCCGGCACTATACTTTGTATCGGCCGCCAATTCGGCACCGATGCAGGATGGACAACCTTCGCCGCAGGGACATCCATAGAGCCTTTCATGAGCCGCTGTCATGAGTCCATCGAGCTTTACCGTGAGCGCTTCGGCCAGCCCCGTGCCGCCTGGATACTTGTCGTAGAGGTAGATCGCGGGAATGGAAAAATGGGGGTCCCTCACACGCTCGGAGACGCCCAGATCGCGGGGATCGCAGAGCACGAAGGCCGGAGCGAGCGACTTGAGGAGGCGAGCTGCCCCGACGAGCGTGGCCGCTGCCGTCGCCGGGTCAAGCCTTGCCAGGAAAGAGCCGGCCGCGCTTCCTTCAGGGAAGAGCAGGACCAACGATCGTGTCTGCATCTCTTCGGCTGGCAGATAGATCTCGCCGAAGCCGACATTCTCCTGGGTGTGAAATCGCAGTTTTTTGTATTTCTCGGCCTGGCTCCGCACGAGAACATCGCCCACAGCCCAGCCAAAGCGCAACGATGCGGCAGGCTCGGATCGCTCATCTTCGGTAAGAACCTCGAGGTCGGTCTTGACCACGGCATCGGTCCAGTAATCGACATTCTTGCGCTCGACATGGCAGACCCTGTTGGCGATGTCGAGCTTCTTCACGATAAACTGGGTTCCGAGATGAATGTACACGGCGTTGTCGAAAATGAGTTCCTTGGCGCTGGGTCTGTCCATCTCGCCTATCACGCGGCTTCCCCCGCCCGTCACGTCGATGATCACGATATTGTCCGCCGTGGCTGAGCGCAGAGAAATCTTTTCGCTTGGATAGCCTTCGTCCGACCAATACCAGCGCCCGCCGGTGAGTCGCACGGCCCCCTCTTCCTCGAGGAGGGTCAGCGCTTCGGCTGTAAGTTCTGTCCTTTCGGTGGAAGGAACATTTCCGCCGAAACCCTCTTCCGAACCGAAGGGCAGCTCGAAGGTTGCGCACTTTGTGTGATCCATGAAGATGTAGGGGTTGTCCAGATCCACCCTCGCCCGCTCCGGAGCCTGCGCAAGAAAATACTCAGGGTGGCGTGCGAAGTATTGGTCCAGAGGCGAGGATGTGGCTACAAAGATGGCTATCGATGCAGTACCTCGCCGGCCAGCCCTTCCCGCCTGCTGCCAGAAGGAAGCAGTGCTGCCCGGATACCCTGCCATCACCGCGGCATCAAGCCCTCCTATGTCGATACCCAGCTCCAGGGCATTGGTAGAGACGACTCCGTTGATCGAGCCTTCACGCAAACCCTTTTCTATAGCCCTTCTTTCCGATGGAAGGAGGCCGGAACGGTAGGGACTCACCCTGATCCTCGAGTTTTCGTTGTTGGGATTCTCCAGGCTCTGATTGATATAGCTGGCGATGAGTTCAACCTGGAGTCTCGAACGCGCGAAGAGAATCGTTTTTATTCCCCTTCGCAGCAGTTCCAAGGCAATTTTCTGGGACTCCGTCGCACTGCTTTTTCTTAGTCCCTGGATAGGATCGATGACCGTGGGATTGTAGAACACAATCATTTTTTCGCCCGACCCTGAGCCGTTTTCATCGACCAGGTCTACCGGCTCTTCGATGAGGGATTCGGCGAGATCGATAGGGTTGGCAATCGTCGCCGAACAGAGAATGAAGCGAGGCTTGGCCCCATAGAAGGCCGCCACCCGCTTCAGCCGCCTCAGCACGTTGCCCACATGGCTGCCAAATACACCCCTGTAGCTGTGCATCTCGTCAACAACGATGTACCTGAGCCCGGAGAAAAAGCTGATCCATTTGGCATGATTGGGCAGGATGCCCGAGTGGAGCATGTCGGGATTGGTGATGATAATCCTGCCCGAGCTACGTGCCGCTGTCCGCAACGAGGAAGGAGTATCCCCGTCGTAGGTATGTATCTTTACCGGGAGACTGCCTCCAAGCGTCACCTCGTTGAGCTCAGCCTGCTGATCTTGTGAAAGGGCCTTGGTGGGAAAGAGATAGAGAGCGCGAGCGGCTGGATCCTCGAGGAGGCTTTGCATCACAGGAAGGTTGTAGCAGAGCGTCTTGCCCGAGGCCGTAGGCGTTATGACGACGAAATTCCGTCCGGAGCGGGCAAGCTTGTATGATTCGGCCTGATGTGTGTACAGCGAATCTATGCCTTTCGATTCAAGGGCAGCCGCAAGGGACGGAGCCAGGTCGTCGGGAAGGGAAACAAGACGAGGAAGCCGTGGTTCCAGGGTTTTCACCCATGCAACATCGCCCTGCTCCTCCAGCCATGGAATAAATGTGGTCAAGAATTCTGTGGCGGATTTTTGCATCATACATTATACTCTACACACGCAGGGCGCTTGGGTAAACAGATGTATACATATTTCATGCACCCTGGCGTAAAAGAGGCAGTGATGCATAAAGTGTTGTCGATCGTCCTTGGCGGAGGAAAGGGAACGAGACTTTTCCCCCTCACGAAAGAAAGATCCAAGCCAGCCGTGCCCTTTGGCGGCAAATTTCGCATCGTCGATATTCCCATCTCCAACTGTATCAACGCGGGTTTCAAGAAGATCTACATCCTCACCCAGTTCAACTCGGCAAGCCTCCATCTTCATATCTCCAAATCCTACAGCTTTGACAACTTTTCCGGCGGCTTCGTCGAGATTCTTGCCGCCGAGCAAACACCTGTCCACTCGGGATGGTACGAAGGTACAGCCGACGCCGTTCGCAAGAACCTCATCCATTTCCGACCCCAGAATCCTTCCCATTACCTCATCGTGTCGGGTGACCAGCTCTACCGCATGAATCTCGGCGAGATGTTCAGGAAACATCTGGAATCGAAGGCCAGGCTGACAATAGCCGGCACTATGGTGAACAGGGACACCGCCAGCGCCCTCGGCATCATCCAGGCGGGCAAGGACTCCCTGATCGAAGCATTCATGGAAAAGCCTGGTCCAACAAAAGATATAGCCGATTTCAAGCTGCCCAAAGAAATCAGACCGGCCTCTGCGGCGGCGGAAAACGAGTTCCTCGCCAGCATGGGCATTTATATTTTCGATGCATCTCTCATGGAGGAAGCCCTTTCCGGCGATGCCAACGATTTCGGCAAGGAAGTCATCCCCGACATCCTTTCAAGGGAGAAGATCAACGCCTATCTCTTCGACGGCTACTGGGAGGACATAGGGACGATTAAAAGTTTCTACGATGCCAACATCCAACTCACCGACATCAATCCGCAGTTCAATTTCTACGATGAAGACAATCCCATCTACACCCACAACAGGAATCTTCCGGCCTCAAAGCTCAACTACTGTACCCTCAACCAGGCCCTCGCCACCGACGGATGCATCATCACCAACGCCGCGATACGCCGTTCCATCGTTGGGATAAGAACGATCATCGAATCGGGGGCGAGCCTCGACGGTGTGGTCTGTATGGGTGCCGACCGCTACGAAACAATTGAAAACAAGAAGCGCAATGCGGAAAAAGGCATCCCTAACATCGGCATAGGCGGCGGGAGCATATTGAAGCGCGCCATCATCGACAAAAACGCGAGAATTGGATCCAACTGCAGGATTGGCATCGACGACATTCCACGAGAGGACGGGGAGTACGGCACCCATCATATCGTGGATGGGGTTATCGTCATCCCGAAAAACATGATTGTGCCCTCAGGTACGATGATCTGAACGACATACGGGCTGACCCCTTCAGGGTTAGCCCGTTACAAGTTTCATGGCTTCGGCCAGCCCGGGATCGACCGACAGATAGTGTGTCCTTGCCTCATCGGCGGTTAGACCTACAAGCTCGTGGCTCATGTAATGAATCCATGTCTCATCATCGAGGGTTGCAACTTCTATCTTTCTGCACCAATAGTCCGGGTGAATGGGCTGAGTATCGGGCAGATACTCGCGAACCTTGTAGTCGTGGACAACAACTTTAATGTTATCGCGCTTAAGCCCCTTTTTAAGGAGCACTTCGGTAAGATAGTTGACCGTCCGCCCGGAGTCGTATACATCGTCGACGAGGAGAACCTTCTCGCTGCCGTGGAGCAGATCGGGGCTATAGGTCCAGCCGTCAATCTTGATTTCTTCCTGGGTGCTCACATCGGTATAGGAGCGGGCGACCACAGCCGCGTAGAATACGGGCTTTTCGTCGCCGGTAATGAACTTGAAATATTCGCTGATCACATTCCCCATATAGGCGCCGCCCCTCAGGGACACGTAGATGATGTCGGGAATAAATCCATCTTTGTAGATGCGATACGCCATCTTCAAGGCATTGTTCCTGATCGTATCGTAGGGAACGAACTCTTTATGCATCGAGGCCTCTCGAGGGGAAGGATCGGCGTCCCGCGAGGGGGGAGCGCTGATAGAGTCCTGAAGCTCTGAACCTCAGAACTTCAGGACTTTATAGGAAAGAATGGACTATACTATCAGTTTTTATTAAAAGCAAGCGTATCGACAGTCTGTTCATCCCTGATCACGGTAAAGCTCAGCTTCTTCACCTCGGGATCGTTGAGGACCTGGTAGAACCAGATCAGGCCTTCCACCTTTTTATCGTTCACTTTTGTGATGATATCGCCTGCCTTCACGCCCATCACCGAGGCGGGGCTCTTCGCCACGACATCGGTCACCGCAATGCCGCCCTTGGCGATCTCGGGCACTTTTGTAGCATCGATCGATTCGGAGGCGAGGGATATTACGGAAAGTCCGGGGAAGAGGTCCTTGTTGTTGCTTGCAACGTTTTTGTCACGCAGGTCAATCTTGACTTTGAGGCTCACCTTCTTGCCCCCGCGTATGACGTCGATCGCGGTTGTAGTGCCGGCAGGGATATCGCCTACCTTCCTCACGAGTTCATCCTGCGACTTGATCTCGGTGCCGCCGATGGAAGTGATGAAATCGCCGGGAAGAATTCCGCCATTGTAGGCAGGTCCGTTCCGGTACACATGGGCGATGAAAGCTCCCTTCTTGCCTTCGATCCCGAGTTCCTTGGCCGTAGCCTTGTCCGATCCGATATTGAGGAGGCTCACCCCCAGCCACCCGTACCGGATGCCCTTGTGCTGGATAAAATCGTCGATTGCGCTTTTAACGTTGTTGATGGGGATAGCGAATCCCAGGCCTACGGAGCCTCCAGTCTGTGTTGCGATCCAGGTGTTGATTCCTATCACCTCGCCCCTGATGTTGGCGAGGGCTCCACCGGAGTTGCCCTGATTGATGGCGGCGTCGGTCTGGATGAAGTCGTTGATGTTGCCGTCAGGGCCCCCATCGCGGCCAATTGCGCTCACGATGCCCGCCGTCACCGACGAAACGAGGCCGAGGGGGCTGCCCAGGGCAATCGCCCAGTCGCCCACCCGCAGCCTTGAAGAATCGCCGAGCCTGGCGATGACGATATCGGGATCATTTGTTTCGAATTTCACGAGGGCTATATCCTTGCGCTCGTCAGTGCCTACAAGGCTGCCGGCGAACTCCCTGCCATCGCTCATGATTATGGTTATCTTTTCTGCCTTGCCTGCCACATGGTCATTCGTGAGGACATAGACCGTCTTTCCGTCCCTCCGGACGATGACGCCCGAACCGAGACCTTCCTGGCCGCGCTTGGGCAGGTCGGGCTGCCCCTCCCCGTCCTGTGGACCGAAGAAAAACTCGAAGGGTATGGAGGGCTGAGCTTTCGGTGTCTCCGATACCTTGTCCACAACATCCAGCTCAACGACGGAGGGCAGGACGGTGGTGGCAACGTAGCGGAATGCCGTCTGGACAGCCTCGGCCTGGGAGAGGGCCGCGCCGATCTCGGGCGTCACCTGGACAGCCGGGGTTTCGGCTTCAGCCGTGGGGAGGGCCGGATTTTGTGCGGCCGCCCCGCCAAGGGATCGTCCGCCCATATAGGCAAAAACAAAGCCGATGATGACACCTAAAATTATGAGATTCGCGATGAAGAATTTACGGGAATAGAGTTTTTTCTGAAATGCCATACTGTTTCTCCTGGGATGCAATCTGTGTCGATTCACATTCTAAAATGAAAAATACTGAATTTCGTTACAGAGGCAAACCGAGGCCGGCAAAAAAAGCCTGGCGACAGAACAATACGGTAGGTATATGCCTAAAATTCCCAGGAAGTGAGCACTTCGTGTCCGGTTTCGGTGATGAGGATGGAGTGTTCGTAATGTGCCGACAGTGAACCATCCATGGTGACGACAGTCCAGTCATCGTCGAGTTCGCGCACATCGGCCCTTCCTGCATTGATCATGGGTTCGACGGCGATCACCATGCCGGGAAGGAGGCGGGGGTTGGGACCAGCCGACACGTAGTTGGGAATCTGCGGATCCTCGTGGGGCTCGAGACCGACGCCGTGGCCGCAGTACGATCGCACAACGCCATATCCGTGTGCCGTGGCGTGGCTGAAAACAGCCCGGGAAATATCATGGACTCGGGCTCCCGGCCTTACTGCCGCTATAGCCCTGTCGAGGCATTCCCTCGTCACCTTCATCAGCTGGCTGGCTTCGGGCGATACCTTTCCGGCTGCCCAGGTTACGGCCGCATCTGAGAAGTAGCCGCCCAGGTCGATGCCGCAATCCACGCCGATGATGTCGCCTTCAACGAGGCGCCGCCGGTCTGGAATCCCATGTATCACCGCCTCGTTGACCGATAGGCAGAGAGAAGCAGGGAAGCCATCGTAGTCGAGGAAGGCGGGTATCCCCTTGTGTTGTATGATAAAATCATAGGCAGCCTTGTCCAGTTCGAGCAGGCTGACCCCGGGCTGCACCATGGGACGCAGCATTCGGAACAGCTCCGACAGCAGTGAACAGGATCGGCGAATCCCCTCTATCTGCTCGCTGTTCTTGAGCCTGATCATGGTACGGCCATGCCCTTGTTGATGCCGTCGAGAACGCCGTTGATAAACTTAAAGGAATCCTCGGAGCCGAATTCCTTGGCTATCTCAATCGCTTCGTCGATAGTTATCTGTGCCGGAATGTCCTTCTGGAAGAGAAGGCAATAGGTCCCCAGTCTCAAGATGGCAAGATCGACTTTTTTGAGCCTCTCAAAGGGCCAATGTGAAAGATGGACCCTGATGCTTGCATCCACCTCTTCGGCTTTCTCGATGGCGCCAGCGATGAGAAGGCGCGCGAAGACCTTTGTGTCCTCATCCAGCTGTTCAACCTTGGCGGTTTCGAGCCAGGAAAAGGTGAAGAGATCGTCGAGCGATGCCTTGGATGCTTCCCATGCGTAAAGCGCCTGGAAAGCCAGTATTCGAGCCTTTCTGCGTGAAGCCATCAGCGCCCTCTCCTCACCACTTGAGATTTTCGTCGAAGGTCTTGATGGTAGCCTCGGATCTCAGTTTCGTGATGAGATCGGCTTCCAGCTTGTCCATAAACTTCGCTTCCTTGTCGCTGGCCACCTGATACGCGATGAACTGCTGAATCGTCATATTCTGGTTGCCGGGCACCGGATCGGCCAACCCCAGCTGTTTCTGTGCCAAAAACTCATTGGCCCTGACGATCCTGTAGCCCGTGGGGCTCTCGACAAGGCCGGAGATTTCCCCAGCCTTGAGCTTGAAGACAATATCGAAAAGCTCGGCGCCGAAAAGGGTGCGGTTCTGTGCCGTCTTTTCCATATAGAGGGAGGGTATGGACTTATACCCCGCCGCATCGCTGGCTCTCAGCATGTATTCGTCGAATTTTGTCGGATTGAGCTTGAGGGCTGAGGCCACATTCTGGATGGTATCCTTGGCCTTGTTGGCGTCCGCCTCGCTCCTGGCACGCGTATCGACATAGAGGACACTCACTCGCATGGTATCGGGACGGACAAGGGAAGCCTTGGCCAGATCGTAGGCTTTCAGGATCTCGTCAGCCGTCGGCGCCACGAGAACGGCTTTGAGCTCGGCGGACCGCTTGGTCTGAACATAGGTTTCAAAGAGGAGACGCTGACGGATATACACCTTCGGCTCGACGAAGATACCGCTCGCCCGCATCTGTGCCTCCAGATCGGCATCAGTGGCGTTGGCTCCCAAACTCGTCTTCATCTGGGCAAGGGCGTTGTTTATCTCAGCGTCGGTGACGGAGATTTTCTCCCTTTCGCAGAACTGGACGAAGAGTAGGCTGTTGATTCTGGCATCGAGCACTTGCTTGATCTGCTCGGCCGAAAAGGTTATGCCCGCAGCTTTTTCAAGGCGCTGGACGTCGGTCTTGATCTGACGGACGGAGACGACTTCCTGCTTGGTTAGCTTGATGGTTGCGGCAGGCTTGTCGATCGTTGTCTGGGCGCCCAGGGCGGCGAGTCCAAGAATGGCGAACAGCACAGGTAGAAGTTTTCTCATCGTTAACACTCACTCTTGCTTCATACATTGCCTGCAAAGGCATTTACTCACAATAAGGACAACAAACCCAATCGGAGAAGGTAAACTAAAAAGAACAGTGTTTCAATAGAGGTTGTCGGATTCGGCAAGACGCTTGCGCACGGCTCCGAGGCCGGGGAGCCTCGGAACCAGGCGTGAAGCCAGTTCGAGCGCTTCATGAGCCTCCTTCCATTCCTTCCGGCGCAGGTGTACTTCGGATTTTTTCCTCAGGAACTGCGCCGAATCGCGGATGCCAACGTTCATCGAAATCGACTCGTCGAGACGGTCGAGATAATCATCCTCGTCGATACGCCCAGGCATTTTCTGCAGCACGAGGGTTCTGAATCTGAGGGCTACAACATCGTAGTAATACCTGAACCAGGCCTTCTCCTGCTCCATTCCTATGAGACGCTTATATATGGCGTACGCCTTCAGGAGACGCCCCCGCCTCTCGTATTCCTCGGCGAGGCAGTATTCGGCATCCATGGCCTCGCCCCTGTCCAGCCAGCGCTCGAGCCTGAAATCGCCGAAGGATTTGGATCGCTCGTAGACTTCAAGGGCTTCGTCGTCCAAATTATGGAGCAGGTCGTAGACGATGAGCTTCGCCTGGCTTTCGGGATCATCCCTGCGCGCCTTCAGGAAAGCCCTGTAGTTGAAGCCACCCTGCTCGATCTTCTGCTTTCGCAGTATACGGTCGTAGGCACGGCGCTTCTCCCCGTCCGAGAGGATTCTGTAGGCTTCTAGTATGAGGCGCATCGCCGATTCCCTGATCGACGCCACGGCTGCCTTGCCTGTTTTCTCGCGGAAACCTTTCTGGGGGCTGTTTTCCGTGGATGCATCAAACGGAAGCGCGCCAACCCCTTCGGCGGGCAGATCGGAAGCGCCCATATCGGGATGGTATTTTTTCGCCTTGTTCCTGAAGGCGCTCTTTATAGCCTTCTCGTTGGAATCAGGAGGGATGCCCAGGACGTCGTAGTAGTTTTCCACGATGTCAGCCCCGTATGAGCGGCGCTTCCCGAGCCGCGGCGGCCGATTCAGCCTCGTTCGCGACAAGCTCGGCCATTGTGACGACCATGCCTTCCTTTTCGAGGATTTTCATCATGTTCGCCAGGGCTTTGCGAGGAAGCAGGCCGGATTTGACGAGAATGGCCATGGAGCGCTTGCCTACGAGATTTCCTCCCTGCGAAAGCTGCACGCCCAGTTTCTTGCCCATGGCGCTTCCGGCGCCGGAGGGCTCCGAACAGACGACAAGGTAGTCATAGGTGGAGAAACGGCTGTCTGTGGTCGTGAAGAAGTCGGAGACATGACCCTCGACGCTGAATTGGCGCGAGAGGGCCTGGGCGCATCTGGTGAGTCTTTCGGATCGCTTTTCGCTTGCGGCTATGACGGCTATACGCATTTTTCCTCGCGGCTACTATAGCAACGAACAAGAATTGTAACAATCCGGTTACAGGGCCCTGTAGAGCTCTTCGCCGGTACCCGGCTTGATGAAAATGACGGGGCAACGCGCATTCCGCAGAATTTCGCGGTTCGCGTCGGCCACGGCGTCCCTGGACTGCATTTCGGAGGGCTGGCCGCCTATGACGATGCAGTCGGCACTGCTCTCTATCGAAGCCCTGATGATCTCGCCCGGCACCGAGCCCTTCCCGAGGAGGGTCTCCACGGTCAGGCGCTTTTTCGCGGCGATTTCCACGCAGAAATTGAGATAGCGGCGGCCGGAATTCTCCAGGCTCCGCTCGTACTCCTCGCTCTCATCGGGCACGAATATCCGGGAGAGGGCGAGCTGGCGTATGGTGGCAGTATCGACGACATAACAGGCAATGACTTTCGAACCGAACTGCTTCTTCATGGCGAGCGCGTATTTCAGCGCGTCGATGGAGGCTTCAGAGCCGTTTATCGCCACGATGAGCGTCCTGAATATCTGTATCATAAAGCATCCCGCTCCGACATCCGCTGTTTCAGCAACTTCACGGCGAATAGGGATTCGCGATCCCTCTCGTCCAGGGTGGATTCTATGAATTTCACGATTTCTCCCGACCGGGGGATCACCATCTTGTCCAGGGCGTTGACGCGCCGCTGGGTTTTCTTGACCTCGCGGGCAAGCCGCCAGACGATGGACCGCAGGCCGGCGGCCGCGGCCAGTTTCTGTAGCAACTCTGAGAACTCTATCACGGTTTCGTCGCATACGGCAAATGAATTTATGAAAGAATAGTTGAGTTCGGGTTCTCCCGCCCGGACGACGAGCGTGGGCAGGTTCATGCCGCTTACGTTGACGTTTCCCGTCTTGAGGGTGATGGAGCGCACCGGTTTCGAGGAGAGGGCGAGCGCCCTCTCCCGGCCGACGACGAGGAGCATCTTCCGCAGGTGGCGATAGGATTTTTCTGTCAGTTCCCTGATCTCCTTCTCGAGGAGGCTGAGTTCGTCCATGCGCTTCAGGAGCTCTATGACGAGGATTTCGCGCTTCTTCTCGAGGAGATCGTAGCCCTGGAGCGCGAGTCCGAGGCTGCGTTTTTCGTTGATGAGGTTGGTTTTGGTAGGGGCCGGATAGGCTTGTGCCATGATCGACGCTCCTTTAGTTTCCCTTCCCGCGCTCGGGGAGATACTTGCTTATCAGGTTCTCGGGGATCCGCACCAGCTCTTCCCTGGGCAGCAGGGAAAGGATGGACCAGCCGAGGTCGAGGGTCTGTTCTATGCTTCTGTCCTCGAATTCGCCCTGGGCAAGATATTTCGTCTCGAAGGCTTCGCCGAATTCCAGATAGACCTTGTCGCGCGCCGACAGCTCTTCCTCGCCGATGATTGCGGCCAGGTCGCGCACCGAGCGCACATAGGCATAGGCCGAAAAGAGTTGGGAGGAGAGGTCCCGGTGATCTTCTCTCGTCATGCACTCGCCGATGCCGTCCTTCATCAGGCGCGAGAGCGAAGGCAGGCCGGCTATGGGCGGGTAGACGCCGCGCTGGGCGAGGTCCCTCTCCAGGACGATCTGGCCTTCGGTGATGTAGCCGGTGAGGTCGGGTATGGGGTGGGATATGTCGTCGTTGGGCATCGAGAGGATGGGCAGCTGCGTGATGGAGCCCTCGGAGCCTTCTATGCGCCCAGCCCGCTCGTACAGCGAGGCCAGGTCCGAGTAGAGGTAGCCTGGATAGCCTTTCCGCGAAGGAACCTCGTTGCGCGCCGCCGAGACTTCGCGGAGCGCCTCGCAATAGTTGGTCATGTCCGTCATCACCACGAGGACGTGCATGTTCCTTTCGTAGGCGAGGTACTCGGCGGCGGTCAGGGCGCTGCGGGGCGTAAGGAGCCGCTCGATGGAAGGGCTGTCCGCCAGGGAGAGGAACATGACGACGCGCGAAAGGACGCCCGACTGCTCGAAGGCGTCGATGAAGTAGCGCGCGACATCGTATTTGATGCCCATGCCGGCGAAGACAACGGCGAACTGGGTCTCCCCTCCCCTCACCTTGGCCTGCCTGATTATCTGGGCGGCCAGCCTGTTGTGCGGCAGCCCGTTGCCCGAGAAAATGGGCAGTTTCTGGCCGCGGATCAGTGTGTTCATCCCGTCGATGGCCGAGATGCCTGTCTGGATGAAGTCCCTGGGGTAGACGCGGGCGCTGGGGTTTATGGGGAGGCCGTTTATGTCGCGCAAGTCGGAGGACGGTATCTCCGGATAGCCGTCCATGGGCTTGCCGAGACCGTTGAAGATGCGCCCCACGATGTCGGGGCTAACGCGGAACTCGAGGGGCTTTCCCAGGTATTCGACCCAAGCCTCGTCGAGCGATATGCCGGAAGTGTCGGAAAACAGCTGTATGGCCACGGCCTGTTCAGAGATGTCGACGACGCGGCCTATCCTCAACTGCCCGTACCTGTCCTTTACGCGCACGAGTTCGGAAAATCCCACGTTCTCCGTCCTCGTGGCGATGACGATGGGGCCGTCGGCCTTGGTCAGCCCTCTATATTCGGTTCCTCTC
>PGXP01000275.1 GCA_002839205.1 Spirochaetae bacterium HGW-Spirochaetae-9 | reverse complement strand
TCTCACGCCGCCCTTGCGTGAACTGGGCGAGAGGCTCATCCAGAACCTCAACGAGGACGGGTTCCACCGAACCGACCCGATGGAACTCTGCTCTCCCTGCTCCGGCGAAGAAGTCAACCATATGATGGCTATCATCAGAGGTCTGGACCCCAGGGGAACCTGCACGGCCGACTACAGGGAAAGCTTGCGCGTACAGGCTGAGATGGACCCGGAAGCTCCGGCAGGCGCCGCAAGAACCCTGACTGAATACCTGGACAGCCTGGAAAAGGGCAAACATACCGAGATAAAGAAAAGCCTGAAGCTCAAGGATGCCCAGTTCGAGGCGATGATCGCCTACATCAAGACACTTTCCCCCTTCCCTGGAAGGCTTTTTTCCACCGAAAAGACTCGTTATGTCATACCCGACCTGGCCATCCGCATCGAGGACAACGAATTTGTCATAGAACTGAACGATGAGATCATCCCCGTATTGGGCATAAACCCGTTTTTTTCCGAGCTGACGGCGAAGAAAGGCGGCCAGAAGGAGGCCGTATCCTTTGCCAAAAACAATATCGAGCGGGCTAAGTTCTTCATCGGAAGCATCCAGCAGCGCAATTCGACCCTGCTCAAAGTTGCCAAGGCTATCGTGAAATCCCAGTCGAAGTTTTTCATGGAAGGGCCAGTGGCCATGCGACCCCTCACCCTCAAGGACATTGCCGAGGAGATCGGCGTCCATGAAACCACGGTGTCGCGGATAGCCAATGGCAAGTATGTTCAGACAGAGTGGGGTATACTTGAGTTGAGGCGCTTTTTCACGAATGCCGTGCCCTCGACCTCGTCGGGAACGGGCCAGCATTCAAAGGAGGGCGTCAAAGCCACGCTGCGCGAGGTCCTGGATTCGGATAAGGGCGAAGGGCGAGCCCTCTCCGACAGGGAGCTCGTGGATATTCTGGCCGAGCGCGGCATAAAGATCGCCCGGCGAACTGTGGCAAAATACAGAGGCGAGCTGGATATGGATTCGTCCTTCAGCCGCCGGAGGCGTTGAGCGCGGCTTGTGCCGCGCAATTCGATACAGGAGGCACACATGAATATCGACGTTCGTTCCGTACATTTCGACCTCAGCGAAGAGAGCCGGCAGTATCTGGCCACAAGGGCGGAGAGGATCGGGTACGCGAAGGACATGATCGTCGATCTTCTGTTCGTGTTCACGAAGGATTCCAAAAACTACAAGCTGGAGGTGACTGCCAACTTCCGCTGGGGCGTGCAGGCCCATCTCCAGGAGACCTCCTTCGAGGTAAATCCGGGAATTGACCTCCTCATGGACAAGCTGGACCAGAAAATCTCCAAGGAAAAGCAGAAAGTGCAGGAGAGGAAATAGTCGCAGCGACAGCCTTCGGCAACGCGTCCAGGGTTGATGGGGCGGCGCATTTACCTTGGCGCCGGTTCGTAGTACAATCGGTAGCGTGATAGGCAACGAACCGAAGGGTTTTACCGTTCTCGACCTCATCGACCTCGACCTCAAGGAGCATGACGCCCTCGAGCTCCGTTGCATCTGCGGCCGCAAGGGCCTTGGCAGGCATATCAGCGCCCCTGACATCAACAGGCCCGGCCTGGCGCTGTCGGGGTTCTTCGAGAGCTTCGCGTACCAGCGCATCCAGCTCATAGGCAGGGGCGAGGCCGCGTACCTGCACCTGCTCGCGTCGGAAGGCAAAGAGGGAGGCGTATCCAAGATATTCTCCTTCCCTATCCCCTGCTTCATATTCGCGAACGACGAGCCGCCGGCCCCGATGTTCGCCGAAGCCGCAGAGGCCGCCGATTGCCCCATACTGCTGTCCGACCTGTCTTCCACGGAGCTGTCCTCGAGGCTGATGCGCGTGCTCACCAACGTGTTCGCGCCCAAGACGAGCGTCCACGGGGTACTCGTCGAGG
>PGXP01000274.1 GCA_002839205.1 Spirochaetae bacterium HGW-Spirochaetae-9 | reverse complement strand
GAAACCGGCCAAGGAATATATCGACCGCAAGGAAGTGTTCGACTATGTGGTCACCGTCTGTGACGAAAGCAGCGCCGAGCGTTGTCCCATGTTCCCGGGAAAGCATGAGCGGATGCATTGGGGTTTTCCCGATCCCAGTGCGATTCAGGGGACAGATGACGAGAAGCTGGCCGGTATCCGTCCGATCCGAGACGCCATAGAGAAGAAGGTCAAGGAGTGGATCGCGACCAACTGAGTGCGGGCAACGTTAACTGATAGATGGTGCCTTTTATCAACATATTGAAAAAAATCGATATAACGTATAGTATCGCTCGATAGGAGCATGCCGAATGGATGAGAACGTCACCAAAATTTCCCAGCATCTGTTGAAGCTAAAGGCTCTTTCAGACGAGACGCGGCTCGATATCATCAGTCTGTTGGCGAACGGGCCACTCTGTGCTTGCGATATCCTGGAATCGTTCAAGATAACCCAACCGACGCTGAGCTATCACATGAAGATGCTCACTGGAAGCAATCTGGTCGACTCGGTGCGGAAAGGCAAATGGATGCATTATTCGTTGAACCAGGCAGAATTCAGTGGTTTGATCGATTATCTGGGTCGTATCCCGAAACCTGGAAACCGTCCGGTTGTGCGGAGTTCTTGTTGTGGTGGCATGGATTCGTGCGATTCCCAAGCGGAGCAAGTAGAGAAACCGTAGGATACGGGTATGTTCACAAAAATCGTGCATACGGTTTCTAGATAGGAGATGTGTGATGGACAGGATGAAGAATTCCACAAGCGGAATAGGGTTTTTTGAGAGATATCTGACACTCTGGGTCCTGTTGTGTATGGTTGTCGGTGTGCTTGTAGGAGTATTTCTTCCGGGGATTCCCGACTTCCTTTCCCAATTCGAATATGCCAACGTCTCGATTCCGGTAGCGGTCCTGATTTGGTTGATGATCTATCCCATGATGCTCAAGGTCGATTTCCACAGTATCAGGAAGGTCGGGCAGAATCCCAGGGGACTTGTGGTCACCTGGGTCACCAACTGGCTGATCAAGCCTTTCACCATGTACGGTATCGCCATATTCTTCTTCTATGTGGTCTACCGATCGATTATTCCACGGGACCTGGCGCGACAATATCTGGCGGGTGCCGTTCTTCTGGGTGCTGCCCCATGTACGGCCATGGTGTTCGTATGGAGCCACCTGACGAAGGGAAACCCGGCCTATACGCTGGTACAGGTCGCGACCAACGACTTGATAATCCTTGCGGCTTTCGTGCCGATCGTAGGGCTGTTGTTGGGAATAAGCGGCATAGCCATTCCGTGGATGACTTTGTTCCTTTCGGTGGTCCTGTTCGTCGTGATTCCCCTTGGGGCGGGATGGTTCTCCCGGGTCATTATCACGAAGAACCGCGGGTTGGATTATTTCGAGAACACCTTCATCCCCAAGTTCGGGAATGTCACAATCATCGGGTTGTTGCTCACCCTTGTCATCATATTCTCGTTCCAAGGCCAGACAATCGTGGACAATCCGCTGAATATCGTGTTGATTGCCATTCCCTTGGTTATCCAGACGTTTTTCATCTTTTTCGTGGCATACCTGTGGGCGAGGGCATTGAAGCTGCCCCATGATGTCGCAGCCCCAGCCGGGATGATCGGTGCTTCGAACTTTTTTGAACTTGCTGTCGCTGTCGCCATATCGGTGTTCGGACTCAGCTCGGGTGCGACAATCGCAACGGTGGTCGGGGTCCTGGTCGAGGTTCCCGTCATGCTGACGTTGGTGAGGATCGCGAACAATACGAAGAGGTGGTTTTCGTAACGTACCTGGTACCAAGTTTCAACTTTGAATACAAAATATCAACTTTATGCCAATTATCTGTTTGTTGTTGCTTGATATTGGTATTAAGTAATGTGCTTAAATACAAATATTCAATTA
>PGXP01000016.1 GCA_002839205.1 Spirochaetae bacterium HGW-Spirochaetae-9 | reverse complement strand
CTACGAGTCTTTCTCAGCCATACAGCGATTTCTCGATGAGGCGGCCGACGATCCCTCGGTGCTGGCGATAAAAATGACGCTCTACCGAACCTCGGGCGACTCGCCCGTGGTGAAGGCGCTTATAAGGGCGGCGCGCAACAGGAAGCAGGTAGCCGTCGTCGTGGAACTGAAAGCCAGATTCGACGAGGAGCGCAATATCACCTGGGCTTCCACCCTGGAACAGGCGGGAGCTATCGTCACCTATGGCGTTGCCCGCCTCAAGGTCCATGCCAAGGCGGCCCTTGTGATTCGCAGGACCAAGGATGGCCAGATCCACAAGTATCTCCACCTCTCCACGGGCAACTACAACGACAAGACGGCAAAAATCTACTCCGACCTCTCCATCCTCACCGCCAACGAGGATCTCTGCAGGGAGGCGTCGGCCTTCTTCAACGTGCTCACAGGCTATTCCACCATCCAGCCCCTCACCCATCTGGCCATAGCGCCCTTCGACCTGAAAAAGCGCGTTCTCTCCCTCATCGACAGGGAAATTCAGCGTTCCACGCCCGAGTCGCCGGGTCTGATCGCTATGAAGCTGAACGCCCTGGCCGATACCGATGTGATAGAAGCCCTCTACAAGGCATCGCGGACCGGCGTGAGAATCAGGCTGAACGTGCGCGGCGCCTGCACCCTCCTGCCGGGTATTCCCGGGTTGTCGGAGACGATCGAAGTGCGAAGCATCCTGGGCCGCTATCTCGAACACTCGCGCATCTTCCATTTCCGCAACGGAGGGGCCGATGAGTTCTATCTTTCGAGCGCCGACTGCCTGCCAAGGAATCTGGAGCGGAGGATAGAAATCATGTTTCCCGTGATCGATGAAAAGCTCCAGCGCGCCTGCGAAGAAATCTTCGATACCTACTTCAAGGACAACGAGCATGCATACAGGATGCTCCCCGATGGATCATGGGAAGACGTTAAGCCTCAGGAAGGGGAAAAATCCGCTTCAGCCCAGGATCTGCTCTACCGTCGGGGAAAGCGCATGGCCGAGATCGCCGAGGCACCACCCGAACAGCTTCGGGTGCGCCGCCGCTTTAAAACGACCTGAGGGCCGATTCCAGAGCTTTCCCCAACTCATCTTCCCAGACCGTGAGTCCGCTCTCTGGATCCCTGTTGGCGCCGAGGTCGGGATCGGCTCCCGTGCCTCCTATCATATACAGGTAGCCTGAGCGTTGAGCCCTGTCTAAAAACATGCCTCCAAGAAAACCGTAGGCGTTGCCACGGTGCCCCCAGAGCGCAGGACCACCGCCGGGAGCTGTCGGTCTCATGAGGCCTATACCGGTGGCATACACCCTGCTCAGCCCTGCCTCGCCGTTGTTCCCATCCTCAGCGCGGCTCCAGCCTGGACTCATCATCGCGCTGACGCTCGCCTCCGACAGGAGGCGAGCCGATAGAAGGCGCTTAGAGAGCAGGCGGCTTTTAGGTTCAGTGCCGATATACCCTCCATCGATAAAGAGCCAGGCTATTTTTGCCATGCCTTGGAGAGAGATACGCATGCCGCCCTGTGGGGAAAAGAGTGCCCCATTGTCGCCCAGCCTGTAGTTTTCAAGCGACAGGCCAGCGTCGTGACCGCCCGATGGGGTGCGGACAGGGATGCGCGGACGAATGCCTCGGTAATTGTCGATCTGTGCCTGCCAGGTTCCGGCGGAATCCCAGGACTCGCTGTCAGGAAAGCCCTTTCTATAGATGGGCGAAAGTTTGAGAAAGCCTTTGTCGGAGAGGAGGTTGGGATTAAAAGCCCCATCGATGTCGAGAGGATCGAAAACCGCTTCCTTCATGAAAAGGTCGAACCTTTGACCCGACAGCTTTTCGATGATGCAGCCGAGAACACCGTAGCCCAGATTGCAGTAACAATAGAATGAGCCAGGCCCATAGTCGACAGATTTGTCGGGGGCTTTAGCGGCCAGGGCAAAATGCCGGCCGCCATCATAATATTCAAAGCCCGGAACGAAGAGCTCCCGGAGGGCATGGCCAAGGGGGGGATAGTAGAAACCCGCATCGCGGAGGCTGGATGTATGGCCGAGGAGGTGCCGTGCCGTGATAGCCCTGTCGGGGAAGTTGGGATTGCACAAGGGATAGCCAAGGTAGCTGGAAATGTCGCGGTCGAGATCGAGGAGGCCCTTCTCCACGAGGATCATGGCGCCCAGGGCTACAATGGGTTTGGACATGGACGCCACACGCCAAAGTGTTTCGCCGTCGACGGGGAGATCTTTTTCGTCTGAACCTTTGGCGGTAAAGTATCGCGTGCCAAAAAAGCCTTCCCATGCTATTCGGCCATCCTTGAGGAGGCAGGCCGCGAGACCGGAGAGAGGCTTGCCCGGCATACTCATTACCCGCTTGAAAGCTGCATCCAGAAAATCGTTCTGTTCCATAGCCTTCCTTTGTGCCGCATCGCATTGACAGGAGCGCAGGTCCACCGGCACAATGCTCGCGATGTACAGCAGACCTGCCAACGGTACCCTTTTCAAAGACCTGTCCTGGGGAGTCTTTCTGGGAGCCTCCAGCCTGGCAGTCAGCTATTGTATCGGCTCAGGGCTTCTCCATAACCTTTATTATCTGGAATGGCTGGCAGCGTCCATCATGGGCTTTTATATCCTCATCGCCTGGCTTCTCTGGCTCCGCGATGATGCCTTCATGAAGCGACGGCAGACCGAGCCTGCCCCGGCTTCCTCGAAGCGCGCCCGGCAGGTCCTTCTTTCAGCTTCCCTATTCCTGGCCCTTGCCACGATCGTCCTCTATTTTGGTTTCAGGATCGGCGCCAGCTTCTGAGTTCAGCGATACCGCTTCGTCCAGGATTCGATCTCCTCCCCGTTGCCAAAGACATAATGCCCCGGCAGGGCTTCGCGCCACGAAGGCTGTTCGCGGCGGTAATCGTGGCAGGAAGCATCATATGGGGTGGATTTCTTTCCCTTCTCCCTTCGGGGGTCGGGCAGGGGCACGGCCGACATAAGGGCCTTCGTATAGGGATGAAGGGGCCTCGAAAAAATCTCCTCGGTTTCGCCGAGCTCGACGATTTTTCCAAGATGGATGACGGCGATCCTGTCGGTGATGAATCGCACAACGGAGAGATCATGGGCTATGAACATGAGCGAAAGGCCCTTTGTTCGCTGTATCTGCGAAAGAAGATTGAGCACCTGTGCGCGGATGGATACGTCGAGGGCCGATATCGGCTCATCGGCGATGATAAAATCTGGCGACATGATGAGAGCGCGCGCGATACCGATCCGCTGACGTTGGCCGCCCGAAAACTCATGGGGAAAGCGACTCGCGAACTCCGGCAGGAGACCCACCTCCAGCAGAGCTTTTTCGACGAGGGTTTTTCTTTCAGTTTCGCTTGAAAAACCGTGGATGTTGTACAGGCCTTCCGAGACGATGTAGTCGATTTTCGCTCTTTCGTTGAGGGACGCCATGGGATCCTGGAATATCATCTGGATTTTCTGGACGACTTCCCTGTCGAGCTCCTGCGTTATGCGGCCGTCAATGCGCCTTCCCTTGTAGAGAATTTCGCCTCCGCTCGCCTCATTGATCCTGACGATGGCGCGGCCGATCGTCGTCTTGCCCGAGCCGGATTCGCCCACAAGGCCAAAGGTTTCTCCCTCATAGATGAAAAAATTGACCTTGTCGACGGCGCGGAAAGATCCTCCCTTCACCTTGAAATCGACAGAGAGATCCTTCACTTCCAGGATTTTCGCGCGTTCCATCATATCTCCGCTCATGCTTTGCCGCCTGAAAGCCAGACATTCTGGGCCTGCCAGGATTCCTGCAGGTGTCTGATGATCTCGGGCGGCTCGACCTTGGGCGCACGGGGATCGAGGAGCCAGGTTGTGGCCCAGTGGCTGGGGCTCACCTCGAAACGTGGCGGCTCATGCAGAAAATCCACCTTGAGGGCATAAGGGTTGCGCGCCGCGAAGGCGTCGCCCTCGATCTCCTTGAAAAGGCTGGGAGGCGTACCCTGTATGGAGAAGAGGGGTTTGCCCTTTATTCCCAGCTGGGGCAGTGAGGAGAGGAGCGCCCAGGTGTAGGGGTGGCGCGGATCGTAATACACTTCCTCCGCTGTCCCGCACTCCACTATTTTTCCCGCATACATGACGGCCACCCTGTCGGCGACGTTGGCTACCACACCCAGATCGTGGGTTATATAAATCGTCGTAAAGCCGAATTCAGCCTGCAAGGAACGGATGAGATCGAGGATCTGGGCTTGGATCGTCACGTCGAGGGCAGTGGTAGGCTCGTCGCAGATGAGGATGCGCGGCTGGCAGGCCATCGCTATGGCGATGACGACACGCTGGCGCATACCGCCCGAAAACTCATGGGGGAACTGCCTGAAGCGCTTGTCAGCCTCGGGGATGCCGACGCGGTCCAGCATCTCGATGGCGGCGGCTTCAGACTGCCGTGCGCTCCAGCCGCGATGGAGGGAGTACACCTCCCCTATCTGCGAGCCTACTGTACGCAGAGGGTTGAGCGATGTCATCGGATCCTGGAAGACCATGGAAATCTTTTTTCCGCGGATGGAGAGCCACGGCTTTTCTCCCTTGAAAGTCGCAAGGTCCTGGCCGTCAAAAAGGATGGATCCTGAATCCACCCAGCCGTTCCTGTCGAGCATGCCGATAAATGACTTGGTGAGCACCGATTTGCCCGAGCCTGATTCGCCTAC
The DNA here is from genome assembly GCA_002839205.1 of Spirochaetae bacterium HGW-Spirochaetae-9. Next base: position 7,662 of record PGXP01000016.1, on the reverse strand, counting down.
GATGGCAAGGGTTTCCCCTTCGCTCACGTCAAGGCTCGTCCCTCTGATGGCGGTGAGCACCTGCCCCCGCAGGCTGAATTTTATGACAATATCCTTCACGTCGAGGATCTTTTTCCTGTCTGCGTCCATTATCATCCCCCCTACACGTGATTGCGCGGATCGGACGCGTCGGCAAAGGCGTTTCCGAGCACATAAAAGGAGATCGTGATGATGGACAGCACGATCGTGGGGAAGATGAGCTGGTAGCGAAGGTCGGGCGACATCATGATGAGCCGACCTTCATTCACCAGGTTGCCGAGGGAGGGGATGCTCACGGGCAGGCCGAGGCCGATGTAGGTGAGAAACACCTCCCAGCCTATGGTGCCGGGGATGGAAAGAGCCGTCTGGAGCATGATCACCGACACGAGATAGGGCAGAAGGTTTCGCCCAATGATTCTCCCCGTCGGGGTGCCCAGGCAGCGCGAGGCGAGGTTGTACTCCCTGTCACGAATTATCACGATCTGGTTGCGCACAAAGCGGGCGAGACCCAGCCAGCCTGTGGCGCACATCGCGATGATCATGGTGCGGAAGCCGGGGCGCAGAATGTATGCCATCAGAAGGAGAATTATCGTCGAAGGAATATTGTTGAGGACGTTGTACACTTCCGTCATCACGCGGTCGAGTTTGCGCACATAGCCCCAGAGGGCGCCGTAGACGATGCCCACCAGCATTTCGAAGAAACCCACGATGAGGCCGATAAGGAGGCTTGTCCGCGTGCCGCTCCAGATGCGGGCCCAGAGGTCCTGGCCTATGGAATTGGTGCCGAACCAGAAGGTGGAATCGGGCAACCTGTTGCGCATCTGCACGCTCGTGGCAGGATCGATGTGGATCTTCGTCGGCGAATTCTGACCCGGCAGCAAAGGCTGGATAAAGGTAAAGAAGAGAATGCAGCCGAGGAGAATGAGGAGAAAAAAGGCCAGCCTGTTCTTGAGAAAAACCTTCAGGGTCGAACGCCAATACGAATAATCGGAGTAACCGATGCGCTCGGAAGCGTTTTCGTCGAAGGCGGCGAATTCGAAAAGAGAGGGGTCGATGGCGTCGGGGAGTTTCCTGCTCATCGCGAAGCCTCCCCTTTTACGAGCTTGATACGCGGATCGAAGAGGGCCATGAGTATGTCGCCGAGGAAGAGCCCGACGATGCCTACCGATGAAAAGATGAGGACGAGGGCCTGCACCATCGGATTGTCCTGACGCTGGATGACATCGACGAGGAGACCGCCCATGCCCGGTATCGAATAGAGGGATTCTATGTATATCGAACCCGAAATGGTTGAAAGGATGGCTGCGGGAAGATACTGGGCCATGGGCACAAAGGCGTTGCGCATGACGTGACGCACCATGATGAGTTTTTCAGGCAGGCCCTTGGCACGGGCGAGCTTGATGTAGTCCTTATTGAGCTCATCCACCATGTAGCGGCGGATCCACATCGCATAGCCTGCTATGCCGCCCAACGACAGGGATATGGCGGGCAGAATCCAGCTTTTTACACGGTATTTATCGAAAAGTATGGGCAGGTTGAAGAGACTCGTCCCATAGAGCTGAATGAAAAGAAGATAGACGGCCGAGGGCATGGCATTGATGAGCACGATATAGGCCGTGCCCGCCTTGTCCAGGGCCTGGCCTTTTTTCCTGGCCATGAAGACGCCGAGGCTTAAGCCCGCAGTGAGGGCCAGGAGGGTGGCCGTGATGCCGAAGTACATCGAATAAGGAATCCTCGGCGCAATCACTTCGGTGACAGGTACGTCGCGCCTGTAGATTATGGAGGTGCCGAGGTCGCCCTTCGTCAGCTTCGCATAAAACCTGCCGAGCTGGACGTACCAGGGGTCGAGGAGTCCCATCCTGTCGAGGACGGCTATCCTCTGCTCTTCTGAAAGTTTGTCGTAGCCATCGCCGAAGTAGCCCTCAAGGGGCAGAAGCCGCATCAGGAGGAAGACGACGGAGACGACGATAAAAAGAGAGACGAGGGATTGGCCAAAACGCTTCAGGATATATCTGGACATTGATGCTCCGGAACCTTGTAAATCAGCGCGAATGGGTTACCCCACCCGCGCTGAATGCAAGAAGTATAGACACGTTGCCTTAGAATTTTGACTTTTTGAGGGCTTCTTCCCGCTCGCTGTCCCATTTAGCCTTCATCGTGTTGTAGGCGTCGGTGGAAAGGGGTTTCTGCATGACAGTCTGGCCCTTGAACTTGAGATAGGACATGCCGAAGGGAGCGAAAGGATAGGAGAAGGGCTCGAGCTTGGAAGCCGTGAAACCGCCGCCGCCAATCGCGTAGGGGATGACGAAGGCTTCGCCGATGAAGTAAGCCTCGGCCTTGGCGAAGAGCTCGTATCGCTTGGCGATGTTGACGACTTCGGCCTTGGCGGCATCGACCATATTCTCGTACTGGGTCTTGCCATTGGCCTGGGCGTAGCCGGTGGCCTTTTCGGGCCAGTTATAGTTGGAGCCGGTCACGAAGGGATCGGTATAGGTTTCTGGATCGGCATAGTCGGGGCCCCAGTTGACTTCCTGCAGGGCATAATTGCCCTTGCGCCTCGTGGCGCCGAGGAAGCCGGTAGCCGGGAAGGAGACGGGGATCACATCGATGTAATCGGCGCCGAGGAGGTTCTCCAACTGCTGCTCCACGACCTGGGCTCGGTTTGTCCAGTCGGTGGCGCCCGCGTTGTAGGGCATCATGATCTTGACGGGGAATTTCGCCTTGCCCGCCAGCTCCGCCTTGGCCTTGGCCTTGAACTCGGCGGCGAGCGCCTTGTTGAAGGTGTCGGTCTTGGAAATTTTGGCCAGGTCGGACATATCCACAAAATCCTTGCCCGCCGCGTTGACGAAGTTGCGGGGCGTGATGGCGTTCTGGAGGCGCCTTTCGGGAGCGTAAGGCTCGGCCGTGATCATCGCGGCCTTCCTGTCGAGGGCGTGATAGAGAGACTTGCGGAAATTCTTGTTGTTGACCACGACCTTCCAGTTGTCGGGCTCGTACTGGGCTTCGAAGGTGGGATTGAAGTTGAGGGCATAGAAATAGGTGTAGGAAGAAGTCTCGGCGGGGCGGACTATGGCTTTCTTGGCCGGGTCCTTCATCCAGGAATCGATGAGGGAGGAAGGAATGCCCACGGAGGAGATTTCGCCGCGGAGGAATAGCTCAGGGCCGAGGGTGCTCGCTTCCTTGTTGTACTTGTAGTTGAGTCGCTTGATGTAGACGTGGTCCTTGTCCCAGTACTTGTCGTTGCGGACGAGGGTTCGTCCCACCTGGGGCTCAAACGTGTCGATGACATAGGCGCCGTTGTAGAGAAGGGTCTTGTTGTCGGTTCCGAACCTGGTGCCCGCTTTCTCGAGGAAGCTGCCATTGACGGGGAGGAAGCAGACGTAGGTGAGCATGCTGAGGAAGTAGGGAACCGGCTTTTCAAGGGTGTACTGTACTGTGTACTTGTCGAGAGCCTTGACGCCGACCTGGCTGAAGTCGGTGAGAGAGCCTTCAAAATAGGCTTTGGCGCCCTTGATGACCTCGTAGGCGATCTTGGCGGTGAGGGAGGCGTTCTTCTTGTTGAAGAGGTATTCAGCCGCATCGACCCAGTCCTGGGCGACCACTTCCGCGTAATCCTTGCCTTTGTTGTCGACCCACTTCACTCCCTTGCGGAGGCTGAAGGTCCAGGTCTTGCCATCGGCCGAGTTCGTCCAGTCGGTGGCGAGAGACGGCACCAGGACGCCGTACTTGTCGTACTCGACGAGGCCATCGACCACGTTGGCTATGACGGAGTGCTCATTTTCAGCCGCTACCACGAGGTAATTGAGGGTTGTAAGCTCGCCTGCGTAGACGGTATAAAAATCTTCAGATTTCGGCGCGGCGCCAGCGACGGCCGCGACGCAGAGCAACATCGCAATGAGAATGGAAGAATATGATCGTTTCATGCGCCTGTCTCCATGTGCCAGAAGATGTCCTGAACGCCGGCGACGCCGGTTGTTTTCATTATTCCACCGATCAAGGGTGGAGTCAAACGCTGATTTCTGGCTGGAGAAACAAATCTTCAGTCGTCGCACTTCCTGGTGACGACGGGAAGGGACTCAAGCTTCCGTCCTTTTTGAACCATCACACCCGCAAAAAGCGCGAGAAGAAAGAAGGCTCCGGCAGAGGCAACAGCGGGAGCTTCCGTCGTCGTGGGGAACAGGAGACGCCCAAGCCCATAGCCCACAAAGAGCGCCACCAGGGGCATGCCCAACACCCAGAAGGCGCCTCTGGCCTGCTCTGCGCCCGGCACTTCTATCTCCACCAGGTCGCCTTCCGCCACATCGATGCCGTGGGCGTTGTAGCTCTGGAGATCTCCTCGCCCGTTTTTGCAGCTGTTGTTGATGCAGGATTCGCAGCCGTCATGCATCGCGATGGCGACATGGACGATCTTACCGTCTATTTTCTTTATCGTTCCCGTTTCTTTCATCAATAGTCTCCTTGCAGGGGATGCGGAAGCTCTCCATGCTCTCGGCCAGGCCCGAATCGCCGATCCTGAAGCAGCAGCCCTGCACTTCAAGCCCCAGGGTCCCGTCGCCTTCCCACACGCGAACCGCCGTCATGAACTCGCGGACACGGGCGTCGGGATCCATGCCCCCCACCGATACTATACTGCCAGTGCGACCGCAGTCGGTAAGGGCAGCCGTTCCTTTTTTCATCAGCCGGGCATCGGCCGTGAGCGCCTTGCAGTGACTTCCGATTACTGCCGAAACCCTCCCGTCGAGATAAGAAGAGAGTGTGAGTTTTTCGGCCGTCGTGGCCGCATGGAAGTCCACGACGACAGCCTTTGTATCCGCCCCTATGCGCTCAAGGATCCGATCGATCGTGGGAAAAGGATTTTCGGCGTGGACGCGGGGAAAGCCTGCCTGGCCGAGGAGGCTTACGACGGCTATCTTCCCCGACTGAGCCTGGAATACCCTCCAGCCCTTCCCCGGATTCCCGTAGGGGTAGTTCGCTGGCCGCAGCACCCAGCCGGCTTTAGGATAGAATTCCGTCATGTCTACCTTGTAGTAGGCGCATTCGCCCAGCGTCAGGCAGTCGATGCCCAGCTTGCGCAGGTAGACGGCATGCTGGACGCCGAGGCCTGCCCCGCCCGTCGTGGAATCGGCGGCCGCTATGATGAAGTCGGGCTTGTAGCGGGCACGTATCTCGGGCAAGGTCGACTTGAGTGCGAATACGCCGCTCTTGCCCGCGATCTCACCGATGAAAACGACATTGATGCTCACGTTCCCTCACTGGTTGGAGTACTTCTGAACCTCGTCAAAGACATATTCCAGAGCAACGCCTGCCGTCCGGAACATCTCTTCGCTCTCTGCCCCGTCGTGGTAACGCCGTTCGCAAACGACCCTCACGATGCCGCAGTTGATAATCATCATCGCGCAGGTGCGACAAGGAGTCATGCGGCAATAGACCGTCGCGCCCTGTATTGCCGCGCCGCGCCGGGCGGCCTGGCAGATGGCGTTCTGCTCGGCGTGGACGGTGCGAACACAATGCTGGGTTACGGCGCCATCTTCATGGATCAGCTTCTTGAACTGGTGCCCGACTTCGTCGCAGTGCGGCAGTCCGCTGGGGGCGCCCACATAGCCTGTGGCCAGAATCTGGTTGTCCTTTGCAATGACGCAGCCCGAGCGGCCCCTGTCACAGGTGGCGCGCTTGGCGATGGCATTGCAGACTTCCATAAAGTACTCGTCCCAGGTAGGTCGCCTGTATTCCGTCTCCGCCATATCGTCTCCTTGGTTCAGCTCAGGGCATCATTGCCCGCAAAGCCCTTTGCGTCAAGATGAGCCGGATAGAGCAAATGCGGCGATGGACCTTTCATCGACAAGGCTTTTCTGATAAGGTAGCTTCGCTTGATCCGGAGGAAAAATGAAGCATTTCAATAGACTGATACTCACCCTGACTTTCCTTGCGGCCGCGTCTGGCATGGCATCATGCCAGACGAACGAGAGGCCTGATGGACTCTATGCCCTGATCGATACAGCCAAGGGGAAAATTGTCATCTCGCTCGAATTCGAGAAGACCCCGCTCACGGTTGGCAATTTTGTAGGTCTCGCAGAAGGCAAGCTCGACGCCGCCAAGGGCAAGCCTTTCTACGACGGCATCGTCTTCCACAGGGTGGAGCCGGGATTCGTCATTCAGGGAGGCGACCCTCTCGGCAACGGTTCAGGCGGCCCAGGCTATAAATTCCCCGATGAGTTCTCGCCTGAGCTCAAGCACGACGGCCCTGGCGTCCTCTCCATGGCCAACGCAGGCGCGAACACGAATGGAAGCCAATTCTTCATCACCCTCGATGCGGCATCCTGGCTCGACGGCAAGCATGCCGTATTCGGAAAAGTTGTTGAAGGCATGGATGTCGTGAACGCCATCGCAGCCGGCGACACCATGGAAAAAGTGCGCATCGAACGGGTCGGCGCTGCCGCAAAGGCCTTCGACGCTTCGCAGAAAGCCTGGGACGAAAGGCTCATCGCCTCCTATGCGGCCCTCAAGGCAGCGGCCGAAGCAAGAAGGGGAGCCGATGAGGCTGCCATCCTCGCCAAGTGGCCCGATGCCGTCAAGGACGAGAACGGCATATTCCAGAAGTTTATCCGCAAGGGCTTCGGCGATGTTCCGGCGAAAGGCGACACCGTCGCCGTGATCTACAAGGGCATGCTCCTCGACGGGAAAGTCTTCGACCAGTCGGCCCTGGCGGGCGGGCCCTTCAAATTCCGTGTCGGCACGGGCGAAATAATAGAAGGATGGGACAAGGTGGTGGCCACGATGCGCAAGGGAGAGAAGCGCCTCGTCGTCATTCCCCCCGAACTTGCCTACGGTTCTTCTGGCATAAGCGGTGTCATCCCCGCCGAGGCCTTCCTCGTCTTCGAGATGGAACTCACTTCCATCATTAAATAGGATTCTCGCCGTTTTCGTGCCGTGAGGGCTGTCCGATGAAATCCAGCGGACAGCCCCTTTTTATTCGTGCCCGATATCGAGTTATCAGAAGCTGCGCGACAGGATCCGCTGCCCCCTGGAGATATTTGAGATTTTAGATCTATTGGCAACTCGCCGCCTTCAGCGCTCTGTATTGGAGGTTTTGGACTAAACTTGACGCTGCCTTTCTTGTAAAACGCTCAAAAACAGCAATAATCGATTGTCCGAGGCCTGCCCGGCATAACTATACCCTCCTTGCCCCACGTATAGTTATGGTAAGGATGAGGTAAGACAGATGACAGGCGGTTTCTGGAAACGGATAGTTCTCGCATCTCTCGTTCTCGCCGCAGCGGGAAACACCTATGCGCAGAGTCGCGCCGTGAGCAAAACCGCGATTATCCAGATCGTCGCTTACGTGCCCCCCGTCATCAACCTGTCGCTCGACTTTGCAAAGGATTCAACAGCTCGGCTTGTGGGATATCTCCCCGAAGACGGCGGCTATGGCAGCGAAAGCAAAAATACCGTGAACGATAAAGCAGGATTTGCGATACGTACGGGAGCGACAATCGATCTCGGCAACGCACGGCTCTTCTCCAACCTTATGTCTTCATACAGCGTGAACGTCTATTCGGCAAATGGAGGAAGCCTCAGGAATCCGGCCGATACGAGCAGCGAATCCATCCCGTATCAACTCCGCTTCGGGAATATACTCGCCTCAGC
>PGXP01000015.1 GCA_002839205.1 Spirochaetae bacterium HGW-Spirochaetae-9 | reverse complement strand
CACTTTTTCCTGGAGATTCATGCTGCAGCGGGGAGCCTGTTCCCCATCCCTCAGCGTCGTATCGAATATCTGTACCATGCGGGCCATAAGCCCCTCCTCAATCGTTCATCAGTACTTTTCGGCGGCGAAAGGCACCCATCCGCCAGCCTTGATCATCGCGATCTCGAAATCCCCCAGAACGAAGGGCACCTTGAGATTCTCGCCCGATGGAGCCGAAAAGCTCATCGTTCTGCCATCGATATCGCAGTCCATAACGGTCGACACGCCCGCGAAGCGCCTGAAGAGCTCCTCGATGGTTTCGCGTGGCAGTTCGACGGCCGCCATGCCGCAGTTGAACATATTGCGCCTGTAGATGCGCGCGAAACTCTCCGCGACCACGACGTTTATCCCGTTGACCTCGAGAGCCCAGGGAGCGTGTTCGCGCGAGCTGCCGCAGCCGAAATTAGCCCTCGAAATGATGGCGCCCCTGCCAGGAAGGTCCCTCGTCCTGTCGAAGCCCGGCAAGGCCAGGTCCTCAAACAGATAGGGCTTCAAGGCCTCCCTGGAATCTTCATTCAGGTATTTGGCGGGGATTATTTCATCCGTGTTTATGTCGTTTCGATCGAGGAATAGAAGTGTGCCGCCCAACTGTTTCATGTTGGAAATCCTCCCTTAACTGTAAAACTACACCGCCGAAGCAATGTGACCGGCTATAGCCGTCGCCGCCGCCGTGGCTGGGCTCATCAGGTGGATCATGCCGCCCTTGCCCATACGGCCGCTGAAATTCCTGTTCGTGGTAGAGGCGCATACTTCGCCCGAAGCGAGGACACCATTGGACATGCCAAGGCAGGCGCCGCAGGTAGGATTCGTCACACAGAAGCCGGCGTCATGGAAAATCTGGATGATGCCTTCCTTCAGGGCTTGGGCATAGACTGCCGGCGTGGCGGGGGAGACGATGCCTCTCACCTCGGAAGCGATCGTCCTGCCCTTGAGCACAGCGGCCGCCGCCCTGAGATCCTCTATCCGCCCATTCGTGCAGGAACCGATGTATACCTGGTCCACCTTCACGGCCGACATCTCCCTGGCCAAGGCCACCTGGTCGGGCTTGTACCCCACCGTGACGAGAGGCTCGATGGAGGAGCAGTCGATATCGAGGGTGGACGCGTAGACGGCGTCATCGTCGCTCGCCCAGCGCGAATAGTCGGCCAGGGCTTCCTGTTCAGTAGCATAGAGCTTTTCACCCTCAGGCCCGATGAAGGGCCACAGATAGGCTACGGTGGTGGCGTCGGGCATGCAGATTCCGCTCGTTCCGCCAGCCTCGACCGCCATGTTGCAGAGGGTCATGCGGCCTTCCATGCTCATCGCGTCGACGACCGGTCCGCGGAATTCGATCACTTTATCGGTGGCTCCGGCCACGCCCAATCGGGAAATCGCGTAGAGGATGACATCTTTTGCATAGACGCCTCGCTTCAGGGAACCAGTCAGGTTCAGCCTGAGCGTTTCGGGCTTCCTGAACGCGCAAACCCCTTTCAGGACGGCTATCTCGAGGTCAGTCGTGCCCACACCGGCCGCGAAGGCGCCAAAAGCCCCATGCGTGCAGGTGTGGCTGTCGCCCATGACAAGGGCGTAGCCGGGCCTGACAAAGCCTTTTTCGGGAAAGAGTGCGTGGCAGACACCGTTCCTGCCGATATCGAAAAAGTCCGTGATGCCCTGCCTTCGAACCCAGGAACGCAGGATCTTGCCCTGCTCGGCCGTCTTGGAATCCTTGGCCGGAGAAACGTGATCGATCACGGCCTTGATCCTGGCAGCATCGTATACCCTGTCCATGCCTTTGGCGACGAGATCATCGATGGCGATGGGCGTCGTGATTTCATGGCAGAATACCGTATCGAGCTTCAGCACCCAGGTGTCGGCGAATGGCATGTCGACGAGGTGAGTTTCGAAAACCTTCTGGGCGAGCGTCTTACCCATGGTCAGCTCCTTGTGGAAATATCGTTCTTCGGCGGGGTTATAACCCAAAAAACACGAAGGGATTGTTCGCCGGCATTACGGAGAATGTGGGGAAAATCGGAGGCGAAGCCGACGGAATCGCCCGGCTCAAGGCTGTATGATTGCTTGCCCACTGAGAGTTCTGCCCGACCTTCCATCACGAGACCCATTTCCGAGCCCACATGGCCATACTCGTCATTGCCCGTCCTGGCGCCGGGCTCAAGGTCTATCTGATATGCCTCGATGCCGTCCATGCCGGGCACGAAGCCCTCGAGCTGGGCGAGGTGTTGGTAAAGCACGCCTGGCTTGGAGAAGGTTGTCCTGTCTTTGGCCTTGACGATATGGACCGAACGCTCCCGCCTGTAGTCGGCGAAGAGGTATTCGAGGTCTATGTCGAGGGCGTCGGCCAGGGCGAGGAGGGTGTCGATCGCCGGGGATACGCGGTTGCGCTCTATCTGCGAGATCATGGACTCGCTGACGCCGACCTTTTCGGCCACTTCCTTGAGCGTGAGGCCGCGCTTTTCGCGCACCGTCCTGACCTTGTCCCCGAACTTATATTTCATGGCTTCCTTCTTAAGTGAAGCTTAAGTTGCTGAAATATATATTCAGGAACCAGTCTTGTCAATTCATGTTTTCAGGAGCCAAGGCGGATCGAGGACGATATGGGGCACTCCCCCCGTCGGATGAGGCGTGACAATGACGCGCGTGCCATAGGCCTTCTCGATTATCTCAGGGGTAAGGACGGATGCCGGGCTGCCTACAGCCGCGATCCGCCCTTCTGCCAGGAGGACGATCTCATCGGCCGCCATGGATGCCTGGTTCAGATCGTGGACGGAAAAAGCCACAGCCTTGCCTTGCTGCGCCAAGTTTCGCAGAATCGCGAGGGTCTCGATCTGATGCGACATGTCGAGGTCGGCAGTCGGCTCGTCCAGAAGGAGGATATCGGGATTCTGCACAAGGGCTCTCGCGATGACAACCCTGCGGAACTCCCCTCCCGAAAGCTCGGTGACGAGACGCTGGCTGAGGCCGGTTATGCCCATGCATTCCAGGCTGCCCTTCACCAGCCCCCTCGCCCCGCCCGGACCGCGCCCGAACCAGCCTTCCCTGGCGAAGAGCCCCGCTTCCACGTAATCAGCTACTGAAACAGCCCAGGCCGGCTGCTCGTTCTGCAGAACCCGCGCCACATGGAGTGCGCGCTTGCGGGGGGAAAGCTTGTGCATATCCTGATGCGTTCCCGGCAGCTTTTCGTCGATAAAAAGCCTCACGATACCGTCGGACAGAGGCAATTCGCCCGAGAGGGCCTTGAAGAGGGTGGATTTTCCGACGCCGTTGGGGCCGATGACGGCCAGAATCTTTCCGCGCTCCAGATTGATGAAGATTTCCCGCAGTATGGGGGCACCGCGATGGTAGCCGACCGTTATCCCCTCGGCAACGAGAATGGGAAGGCGGTTCACAGGCGCCTCCCTTCACGCGAAGTGGCCAGGAGGCGGAGGAAGATCGGAGCGCCCAGGAGGGCCGTCACGATGCCAACGGGCAGCTCGAGCGGAGCTGCCACCGAGCGGGAGAGGGCATCGGCCAGCATGAGAAGGATGGCGCCTGTCACCGCCGAGGCAGGAATGAGCTTTCGGTGGAGAGAACCGACGAGAAGCCTCGCGAAGTGCGGACCGAGGAGGCCCACAAAGCCAATTACCCCGCCTGCGGCCACAGCGGCGGCCGCTCCCAGCGACGCTGCCGCCACGGCAAGGGCCCGCAGAAGGCTCACGTTGAGGCCGAGGATGCCGGCGGCCTCCTCCCCTGCTCCCAGAATATCCAGGGGCTTGGCGAGCAGGAGGGCCGCGGCGATGGCGATGAAGGCAGGGGGAAAGGCCGTGGCGAGATCAGGCCAGCCCTTGCCGCCGAAGCCGCCGAGGAGCCAGAAAAAGATTGTATGCAGGTCCTTGTCGTTGAGCGCCACGATGAGGGAGACAATGGCCGCGAGGAAAGAGCCCACAGCCGTGCCGGCCAACAGGAGGGCGGCCGTCGGCGCCGCTCTCCTGTTGACGGCTGCAACGCCGTACACGACGGCCGCCGAGGCGAGGGCGCCGGCGAAGGCAGCCATCTCGATCGCGCCTGGAAAACTGAAACCGATTTTGGAGCCTAGAGCAATGACGAGCACGGCGCCAAGGGAGGCGCCCGAGGAGACGCCGAGCGAATAGGGATCGGCGAGGGGGTTTCGGAACAGCCCCTGGAGCACGGCGCCCGAGGCGCCGAGAGCCGCGCCGGCCACCCCAGCGAGGAGGGTTCGGGCCAGCCGCAGCTGCCAGACGATGATGATCGTTACCTCATCAACGCCCAACGCGGCGGCTGTGGCTACCGACGTCCCAAAAAGCTTGGCGCCGAGGGCGCCGAGCACCTGGCCGGGCGTTAGCGCCACCGAGCCAAGGCCAAGGCTCCCCAGGAGAGCGAGGAGGGCGCCCGCTCCCAGCCCTATGCCCAGCAGGGCTTTTTTCACGGAAAAAGCCTCGGATAGAGGGCTTTGGCTACAGCCAGCACTCCATCGGCCACCCGCGGACCAGGATTGGATACAATGCCTGTCGGAATGAGGAAGATTTTCCCGGACCGCACCGCCGGCACCAGGCTCCAGCCCGGCCTTTTAACGATAGCGTCCAGAGTGAGTGCCTCGCCATGATCGTCGGCGCCCATGATCGCTTGGGGAGCCCGTCTTATCACTTCCTCGGCGCTCACCATAGGCCAGGAACCGGCGAGATCGGAGAATATGTCCTTGCCGCCGCCCGCTTCCACGATGGCATGCTGGAAGGTGGCCGAGCCGCAGGTCATGAGGGGATCGTTGTAGACTTCCCAGAAAACGCTGAGCCTTTGGGACGCGGGGATGACGGCGATGGTTTTCTCCACCTTCGCGATTTTCTCTTTCATGATCGAGGCGACGAGGACAGCCGCTTCCTTCCTGCCTGCAAGTGTTCCGATCGCGACGATGCCCGCGGCTATCCCGTCGAAGCCCGAGGGATCGTAGGCGAAGGTCGGAATGCCGTAGCGGGCTAGTTCATCCGTGGCGGGCTTGTGTATCTTGCCATTGCTGACGACGAGGTCGGGCTTGAGGGAGAGGATCTTTTCGATCGACATGGAGTCGGCAGAAAATCCCCCCACTTTTTCGACGGCCAGCGCCTCGGGCGGATAGACGCAGTAGGTCGTGTCGCCGACCACGGTGGCGCCCACGGCGAAAAGCACTTCGGTGGATGCCGGCGACAGGGAAACAATGCGCGAGGCAGACTTTGCCAGCCTCACTGTCAGACCCAGGGAATCGACAGCCTGGACCTGCCCGAACGCGGAGAAGGCGGCGCACAGAAAGGCCGCGACGAAAAGTAGTGTATGCTTCATGATTTTCTGCTCACTTTAGCCGACTCGAAGGTGGCCATCTGATTGAGTATTTTACACGCGGCCGAACAGATCGGCATCGCGAGCGCCGCTCCCGTGCCCTCGCCCAGGCGCATCCCAAGCCTGAGGAGGGGCTTGAGCCCCAGCTTCTTGAGCATGAGTTCATGCCCGGAATCGCCCGAGACGTGCGTGCCGATCATGTAGGTGGCCGACAGCGGCGCGAGCGCCTGCGCGAGAAGAGCCGCCGCGCCGGAGATGTAGCCGTCGATAAGAACAGGCGTCCTGTGCGCGGCGGCGGCCAGTATCACGCCCGCGAGGGCGCCGATCTCGAAACCCCCGACGGAGGCGAGAACGCCGACGGGATCGGCGGCTTCCGGCCTGTGCAGGGCGAGCGCCTTTTCGATGACGCCTATCTTGCGTTCGAGGGTTTCGTCATCGATGCCCGTTCCGCGCCCGACAAGGCGCCGCGGCTCAAGGCCGGTGAAGACTGCGGCCATGGCCGTCGAGGCCGTCGTGTTGCCGATACCCATGTCGCCCGTCGCGGCTATCCGGAAAGCCTGGGCCTTCAGTTCCGCCTCGAACACTTCGATGCCCGCCTCCAGGCTCCTCAATGCCTGTTCACGGCTCATGGCCTGCTCTACAGCCAGGTTCTTCGTCCCCTTGGCTATCTTCAGGTGATAGATGGGGAGTCTTCTGTCGAAATCGACAGCGACACCCAGATCGGCGACGACAACCCGGGCTCCGGCATGGGCGCCGAGCACATTGATGGCGGCCCCTCCCTTCACGAAATTGAGCACCATCCCCGCCGTGACGGCGGGGGGATAGGCGGAGACGCCTTCCCGGCACACGCCATGGTCAGCCGCCATCACGAAGATTGCCCCGGGATCCACCGAGGGATCAGCCCTGCCCTGGATGCCCGCGACGCGAATCGATAGTTCCTCAAGGTCGCCAAGGCTTCCCTCGGGCTTGGTGAGAGTGGCCTGTCGGGCTCGCGCCGAGGCTTCGGCGGCCCTGTCCGGCTCCGAAATGCGACCGATAGTCGCTTCAACGATGTTCATGGACTTCCTTCCCCCTGGCGGGAGCGTTTCAGCGGGAGCCAAGGCTCGCGCAGAGCCTTGTTCAGGCTATTTCCGTGGGGACACTGGATATGTGCGGGAAAGTATGGAGGTTCCAACCTTCATTATTCAACACCCAGTGAATAATCAAACGATGTCCGCGCTCAAGGCGCGGCCGTGCGGTCGGTCTCCTGACTCGGAAGCATACCTCTCGAACTCCCCGGCCTTCCCGCTTTCGCAGTGGCCGTGGAACAGGTTCCACGCTTCCTTACAGTGCCTGGGGGCGTGCCGGTATTTCACCAGCTTCCCGATTAAGCCTATTGGCGCCGCAACAAACTCACTATAGGGATGTCGCCAGAATCTGTCAACATATCGTATACTGGAAACATTCGAGAGGAGCCCTCGGTGATACAGGTTTTCGGAACCAAAAAATGCCGCGACACGCAGAAAGCCCTGCGTTTTTTCAAGGAAAGGGGCGTTCAGACACAGTTCTGCGACATCACGGAAAAAGCTCCGAGTCCGGAGGAGCTGGACGATATGGCGAAGGCCACCGGCGGCTACGACGCCCTCGTCGACAAGACCGGGGACAGGGCGGGAAAGCGCGGTCTGGCATACATGGAATACGATGCGAGGGAGGAAATTCTTCATGACCCCCTCCTCCTCAAGACACCGATCGTGCGTGCAGGGAGGGGATTGGCTGCCGTCGGCCTCGACGAAAAGACATGGAAAGAGTTCGCGAATGCGACGCACTAGCGACATCCGCGCAAGCATTCACAAGTATCCCGATCAAAGCCTATAATCACGAGGACAAAGAAGAAGGACAGCCATGACCGATAAAAATCCGAACGCTCTCGACATCATCCGCGCCAAGAACGCCTTCATCATCGACATGGACGGGGTGATCTACCACGGCAACAGACTCCTGCCCGGCGCCGCCGAATTGGTGGCCTGGCTCAAGGCGAACGACAAAAAATTCCTCTTTCTGACGAACTCGAGCGAACGCTCGCCCGCCGAGCTCTCGCAGAAGCTGGCAAGGCTCGGCATCGAGGTGGACGCAAGCCACTTCTACACGAGCGCCCTCGCCACGGCGGCATTCCTGGCGAGCCAACGGCCTCATGGCTCGGTCTACGCCATCGGCGAGCCTGGCCTCATCAACGCCCTGTACGAAGCCGGCTATACGATGAACAACGTCAACCCCGACTACGTCGTGGTGGGCGAGGCGAGATCCTACAATCTCGATACCATTGAGAAAGCCGTCTCCCTGGTCTTCGGGGGAGCGCGCCTCATCGGAACGAACCCCGATCTCACGGGGCCCACGGAGAAGGGCATCATGCCGGCCTGCGGCTCCCTTCTCGCCCCCATCGAGCTCGCCACCGGGCGAAAAGCCTACTTCGTGGGCAAGCCCAACCCCCTCATGATGCGCCACGCCATCCGGAAACTGGGCGTCACTCGCGAGGAAACGGCCATCGTCGGCGACAGGATGGACACCGACATCGTCGCCGGCATCGAATCCGACATGGAAACCGTCCTCGTCCTCTCAGGTGTAACGGCCCGCGAAGACCTGGACAGATTCGCCTATGGCCCACGCCATGTCCTCGAGGGAGTCTTCGAAATCCCCAACTGAGCGACGCTTTCGCGCTTTCAGCCTTTCAATTTTTCCACATAGATCCGCACCGACTCGCCCATGAATTCGGCGAGTCCGGGACTCATGGCGTCGAAATTCGACTTGAATCGCGGATCGGCGCCGTAGTTTTCTGCCAGAGGGACCAACTGCTCGAGGCGGGGCGTCCAGAAATGCGACATATTCGCGCGCCAGCGCCCGACGATGGCCTGGACCTCGGGCGAACCGGCACCCTTGGGCATGGCGGCGATCATGTCGAGGTAGACTGCCTTGCCCTCGGCGAGGATGCGCTTCTGCTCGATTGCTCTATAGCTCTTCCATTTCCTGTTCGACTCCCGCACCGTTTCTGGGTCGTAAAGCCTTTCGGCTTCCTTCGAGTAATATTCTTCTTCTTCCGGCGTAAAGCCTTCGAAGATTCCCGCTTTTTCCATTGGGCTAGGCCTCCAGTTCAAGGATGAGCGGATTTTCCGGCGATAGCATTTCGCCCTCGAGCGCGACGGTGGCCCCGGTCACGAGGTCTCGCCCCTGCAGGGGAGTCGTCAACTCGATCCGCCCCGTCCAACCCTCGAGGTTAAGGAGGGCGGCGAATCCAGGCTCTCGCGAGGAGGTAGTTGACGCCCTCTTCAACAGATAAACGCCTTTGCCCACTTCGGTCCAGGAAAAGAAAGGAGCCTTGGCTTTGGCTTTTTGGCAGGCCGAAAAAGCGGCCGCGAACCAGCTACAGAAGGCAGAATCGCCCGAAGCCCAGTCGACGGGATCCTTTTCGAAGAGATCGGGCTTGTGATCGATGGCGAATTCTTGGCCCATGTAGGCGAATGCGATGCCGGGGATGAAAAGCATCATCGCGGTCCATGCCTCAAACCGGCTTCTGGTCACGAAGCGCCCGGCGATCCGCTTCTGGTCGTGGTTCTCGAGAAACCTGATTTTTCGGGCTTTCGCGGGATACAGAGTCTCCTGGGTATAGAGATATTCGAGGTAGTGGGAGGCAGGCCTTTCGCCCAGCCACACTTTTTCCAGGCGCTCCCAGCCATCGTAGTCGTAGGTCAGGTCGAAGACGCTGTGCAACTCCGGCTCGGACCAGGCGCCGAATCCCGCTTCGCGCATCGTTTTCAGAAAACTCGGATGCACGCTCTCGGCGAGCCAGGCAAGGGGATGGAGTTCGCGCCGCAGTCCCGGATCGTACTGGTTCACGCGCTGCCTGGCCTGTTTCCAGAAATCCACGGGCACGAGGGAAGCCACGTCGCAGCGGAATCCGTCGACGCCCTCCTTCCTCCACTCGACGAGAATGGACATCAGCTCCACCCAGAGCTGGGGCGAGGAGCCAAAATCGAAATCGACGACATCAGACCAATCGGCGCACTTGCGGCCCAGGGCATCAGAAGCCCTGCCCTTCGTCCGCAGGAACCATTCGGGATTTTCGCGCGCCAGGACCGAATCGGGTGAGGTATGGTTGAAGACGACATCCATCATCACCTTGAGCCCGAGGTTATGGGCGGCGGCCAGGAAAGCCCGGAAGTCTTCGATTGTGCCGAGCGAAGGTTCGATCGCCCTGTAGTCCGCGATGGCGTAGGGACTTCCGAGCGTACCTTTTCGCCCGACGATGCCCGAAGGATGTATCGGCGTGAGGTAGATCCAGTCGAAGCCCAGGGCCGCTATCCCCGCAAGTCGAGGAATCGCGGCGGTGAACGTGCCTTCAGGCGTGAAGTTTCTCAGGAATATTTGGTAGATAGCGCTCGATTCATAGATCATGGTTGCCCTCGGTTGAGTATTGTCAGGATGATATTTATCATTGTGGCCATTTCTTCCGGCTTGGATATCGCTATCAATAAGGTCAGGGTCGCAAGGCCATCATTGCTAATTATTCGCTTACCCTCTGGGCGGTACAAAAGTCCGTTTCTTTCCAGAAAATAGAGGAACAAGGCGGCGGCAATGCGTTTGTTTCCATCCACGAAAGAATGGTTCTTTATGACGAGATACAGGAGCATGGCAGCTTTATGCTCGATCGATGGATAGAGTTCCTTGCCGCCGAAACTTTGATACATTTGGCTTACGGAGCTGTCGAAGCTGTTATCTTTTTGTTGGCCGAAGATGTCGGAATCAAACTCGCCGCGCATAGTCTCAACCACTTCCAAAAATTCATCCATACTAATTTCAACCGCTTGGGTTGGCGATTTTCCCTTGGTTTCGAGGGTTTTGTGATCGTAGTCATCGAGTATGGCGAGACCGCTGGCGAAATCGGCGAGGACTTTGATGATCGATCTGGCCTCTTCAATATTGTGAACTTCCGAGAGCAGGCTCCTCTCAACCAGCCCTATGGATTCCTTCAACTCCCGCAGACAGCTTTGCTGTTCCATCAGTCTCTTTTTATTTATCGTGTAGCCCTTAACGAGGTGCTCTTTCAGAATGCGGTTTGCCCAGATGCGGAACTGAGTGCCGCGTTTCGACTTTACGCGATACCCCACCGAGATGATGACATCAAGATTATAATAATCGATTGGGCGCTCTATCCGCCGTTTCCCTTCCTGTTGAACCGTCAAGTATTCCTTGACAGTTCGCTCCCTTTCCAGCTCGCCTTCCGCGTAGCAGTTGTTGATATGGAGGCTGACATTCTGCTTTGTCGTCTGAAACAGTTCCATCATCATTTTCTGGGAAAGCCAGACGGTATCATTTTCAAGTCTGGTTTCGATATTGGCCTGACCATCCTCCGTCTGGTAGATGATGATTTTATCAGTCTCATTCATAGGATTCGCGCTCCTGAGCCGTTTTTGCTATTTCTCTGCCATTATACTCCCGGAATATCGTTCCCGCCAGTTTGGCTCGGCATGACATGACTCTCAATTTGCTTATATATAATTTCTTTAATATATTATTAATAAGACAGTAATCACAAGGAGATTGAAAATGAGTTCATGGAACGCTCTACCGAGCAATGAAATAGTGGAAAAGACAGCCGCAGCCCTCAGGGCTAATGGCTTTGAAGTGGCGATCGCCGAAAACGCCGCCGCCGCCAAGGCCAAAGCCCTCGAATGGATACCGGCCAAGGCCGAGGTCTTCACCATGACTTCCGTCACCGTCGACTCGATCGGCCTCTCGGCTGCTCTCAACGATTCGGGCGAATACACCTCGGTGCGCAATGCCCTTGGCGTGATGAATAGCGCCACCCAGGGCCGCGAGATGCGCAAGCTCGGAGCAGGTCCCGACGTATCGGTAGGTTCCGTCCACGCGCTCACCGAGGACGGCAAATTCCTCGTCGCCTCCCTCACGGGAAGCCAGCTTCCCGCCTACGCCTATGGGGCGGGCACCGCTATTTTCATCGTCAGCACGAAGAAGATCGTCAAGAACCTCGATGAAGCCTGGAATCGCCTCGTCGAGCATGTCGTGCCCCAGGAAAGCGCGAGGGCGCGCGAGGCCTACAGCCTGCCCGATAGCTTCAACTCCTACCCTTCGAAAGTGCTTATTTTCAACAAGGAAGTCCAGCCCGGCCGCGTCAAGATCATCTTGATGAACGAGGATGCCGGTTTCTAGAAAGCTCCACACGTAAAGTGGCTTTTGGAGCGACTTGAGCCCATGCCCCTCGATGCGCTACGATCGGGGGCATGGGCAATATTCTTGCGATATTCGCGGGCGGGGGCCTTGGGGCCATCGCCCGCTTTTTGCTGTCGGGTGCCGCAGGCTCGAGGGCGGGAACGGCCCTGCCCTTCGGAACCCTCTTCGTCAATGTCACAGGATCCTTCATCATCGGGCTTATCGTGTCGCTCATGGAAATGGCGATCGTGCCCGCGGCTTGGCGGCCCTTCGCCGCGGTGGGCTTCGTCGGCGCGTACACCACCTTCTCCACCTACGCCTTCGAGACCGTCGCCCTTCTCCAGAAAAAAGCCTACGGACCAGCCTTCCTCAATTTCTTCCTCAACAATGTCCTCGCCTGCGGAGCGATAGTCTTGGGAATGCTGGCCGCCACCCTGCTGGCGACGGCGCTGAAAGGCCTGCGCCCCTGAACGCTCAAGCCCGCGGCAGAATGTGCGCAGCCCTCTTCGAGAACGAGAAGGGCACGGTATCGCCCACCTTGTAGAATTCGCCGTTCACGGGATCATGGCTGAGGGCCATGAGAGGCTTATCGTAGCCGGCATCGATCTCGTATTCGATCACCGATCCAAGATAGACGGCCTTCGTCACCTTGCCTGACCCGAAATCGGCGCCCTCTTCGGTTCGGTCTTCCGCCTTACCCAGGCGCAGGGATTCCGGCCTCACGGTGAGCAGGGCTTCATCGCCCACCTTCAGCGCGGGGTCTATGCTTGCTGCAGGGACTTCCAAGCCGCGCGGATCGCGGGCCATCGGCGCGGAGCCTGTCGCCAGC
>PGXP01000273.1 GCA_002839205.1 Spirochaetae bacterium HGW-Spirochaetae-9 | reverse complement strand
TTGTCATCGAGGCTTCCGCAGTGGGGACATTTCATTGTCTATATGCTTCCTTGGTGAAAATATACTTGATGCGGCAGTTGCTGTCACCGTCATATTTGCTTATTTTTGATATGTGGAGGTAATTATGACATTTTCCGATAAAATGAAGGATTTTTTTGAAAAGAGCTTCGATACATCGAAGGAATTTCTCAACAAGGCTGGATCCCAGGCTCAGGTATGGGGTGAAATGGGCAAATTGAAGGTGGAAATTCTTCAGCTTCGCGCCAAAGCCCAATCGTTGACCGCAAAACTGGGTGCTAGTGTCTATGAACTTCTCGTCGAAAAGGGCGAACCGATGATCGGCACCTATTCGGAAGGCATCGCGCCCATCATCCAGCAACTCAAGACGATCGAGCGGGAAATATCCGAAAAGGAATCGGCCTTCAAGCTCGCCGGCGGCAAGGATGCCGATCTCGATGGCGACGGCAGGCCGGGCTGACAGCAGACCATGATCAAAGCCGCAATTTTTGACCTCGACGGAACCTTGGCCGACACAATAGAAGATATGGGCAATGCGGTGAATACTGTGCTGTCGGCCCATGGTTTTCCGGAACACAGCGTTACCCTGTACAAGCAGATGGTGGGCAATGGATTTGCCATGCTGATGAGGCGTGCGCTGCCACCTGACATCGCATCCCCAGCGGATGGAAATGAAAAGCTTTTCAAAACCCTCCTCGCCGATGCGGTATCGGAATATTCCCGCCGATCCCTTGAGACGACAAAGCCTTTTCCTGGCATTGAGGAGCTTCTCTCTGTCCTGTCGGAAAGGAACCTGCTCTGTGCAGTTCTCTCCAATAAGCCGGACGAGCTGACAAAGCACATGGTAGGGTCTCTCTTCCCGAAAACCCCCTTCGTCGCCGTGCTTGGCGACAGGGCTCATGCGCCGCGCAAGCCCGATCCCTCGACAGCCCTGGAAATAGCCAGGCTCGCTGGAGCGTCACCCGAAGAGTTCGCTTTTATCGGCGATTCGGGGGTCGACATGAAGACGGGAGTTGCGAGCGGCATGCTCCCCCTGGGGGCATCCTGGGGCTATCGCTCCATCGCGGAGCTCAAGGAGGGCGGTGCGGCGGGAATCCTGGCCAAGCCTTCCGATTTTATCGCCTATCTTGCAAAGGACTAGGCTGGAATTCGGGCTTTTTCTTGCGCAAATTGCCAGTAGTACGTATACTCCTTGGAGGACAACCAGCGAGCCCGGAGCGGGCAACAAGGAGCCCTTATGGAAAAAATAGCTCTGCTTGAAAGAGCGCGTGATTATGCAACCCACGAAAAAGACCCAATATTTGCTTCCGAAGTGAAGGACCTCCTCATACGGAACGACGAGAAAGAACTCGAAGACAGATTTTACAGGGATCTTGAATTCGGCACCGGCGGCCTGCGTGGCCTTATTGGGGGCGGATACAACCGCATGAATACTCTTGTGGTGACGAGGGCGACGCAGGGGCTCTGCGACTACATCAAAGGGCAGTTTCCGGAAAAGAGACTCTCGGCCTGCATAGCCCACGATTCCAGGCGCCGCTCCGCCGATTTCGCCCTTGCAACGGCTCTTGTTTTTGCGGCCAATGGCATAAAAGCCTATCTTTTCCCTTCCCTCAGGCCGACGCCCGAGCTCTCCTTCGCCATACGCATGCTAGGCGCCGATACGGGCGTCGTCGTCACTGCCAGCCACAATCCTCCCCAGTACAACGGATACAAGGCATATTGGAATGACGGTTCCCAGGTAGTGCCCCCCCACGATGTCGGCATCATCGACAAGGTGCAGGCGGTGAAGGACGTCCGAATCATGGACAAAAGCCTTGCCCTCGAAAAAGGCCTCCTCGTCGTCCTGGATTCGACCGTGGACGACGCCTACGTGGCCATGGTGAAATCCAAGCTCCTCAGGCCTGATCTTATA
>PGXP01000272.1 GCA_002839205.1 Spirochaetae bacterium HGW-Spirochaetae-9 | reverse complement strand
GTTCATCAAGTCCATCGCTGGAAAGACCATTCCACTCGAAACCCTCCTGGATGCCGGAAATCTTGCGGTACTCTATTCCAAGGCCAAGGATGCCGGCAAAGCCGACCTCTATTATACGCAGGTGAAGTTCCTCAAGCGCCCCAAGGGGGGAAAAGCCGGGCTGGTGCTTCCGACACAGGAAAAGAATCTGACCGTCCAGCTGGACGAACCGAGAGTCAAACGGTTATTCTCTACTGAGAACGAATTGTAATCCGATCGATAGGAGCAGCTGCATGGATGGCATCAGGATTTCCCAAAGTACATTCAATGGCGAGAAAGCAACTGCCATCTGCATAGGAGAAGCCTCTGGGGAATTGCCCCGCCACCTGCTGACCGGTGGAAAAGCTTGTGGTTATATCGTTCGTGGCGAGGTTGTGGAATCCTGGTTCTACCACTCGATAAGCGATCGGGACGGAATGCGGTATATCATTGCTCCAAGTCTCGATTTGCTTACCTTCACCGAATTGTCCGACAACCTCAGGCCCAACGCCTTGGAGCGGTTGCGGGAACTCGCCTTGGCGCTCCAGAAGGTACCCCCGGGGTTTTTGAATCCGACAAAAGGTTTCCTGGAGACGTGGCGGATCTTTTTTATCCGAGAAGGTGGTGTGCTGCTGTTTCCCGAGAAACTGTCCCAACTGATGCTCTATTCCATGGGCGAAGAGGACCGGTTCACCCATTTCAACCGATATCTGAAACCCGATGTGGAGCATCCGTTCGGACTTTGCCACCAATTCACGCAGTTCCTCTATGGTGCCGCAACCGGATTCGCCCCCTATGAGGATCCTTTCGTGCGGGAAGACCGGTGGCATCACATGCCGCTTGCGCTGGGATTCACCTCGCTTCCCACAGGGTTCGCGCAATGGATCGACCGGGTGCTGTCCATGCCGCCGAATGTTCAGCGGGAAAGCGTCTCACCAGCCTATAGTGCCGAGGCCAACCTTGCCTGGTGGCTTGACCAGACGGCCAACTTCACATGGACGTGTGGGAATGCCCTGGAACCTCTCGACAGGTTGGAGAATCTTTCAGCTGCTGTTGGAACCTTCCGTTCGGGGCAGAAGAAACGTGCGCAACGTAGGATATTCTGGCGAAAGCGTGGCGCTCTGGTCGTTACCATAGCCTTCGTTGCGGCCATCGTCCTCGGTATGCTCGGGAACATGGTCTATCTGGGCCTGCAACCCCCATATACTGCAGGAATGTCTGCTTCTGGGGTTATCGGTGAATTCTTCGAATCCCAAAACGCCCTGGATGTACAAAAAATGGGAGAGAGCCTGAAAAGAGGTGTAAGGAATCCCTTCGAATTGGAAGTCTCGGGTCTGTTTGTCAACACACGGGTACGGAAGGCTTACGAAGGCTTCGATTCGGTGGTCCGCGCCGATGAGTGGGTCTTGGCGGGGAGACCGGCGATTCCACAGTCGTCGTTGGTGTATGGGGTAGTGGACTTGCAGATCGAACAGGTGGGACCCGAAACGTACCGTGCGACGTATGTGACAATCGTACCCTCCACCGATAGCGAAATTGTCGATTCACCGATTGCGGTTGTGGACGAAATGAAGCGGATAACCGATTTCACCATGTCCGATGCCAAGGGCTATTGGCTTATCACGGCAATCGAGCCGGTAGCGGTGGACAAATTGGAGACATACACGGTGGAAACGTTCAAACCCGCTGGTCAGTGATCCGCAAGGAACGTGTCGAGCAGGGACGAAAGTGTGGTCGTATCATCGGGGTGGACCCAATGGACATTGGGTAGACTCCTGAAAAAGGTCATCTGGCGCTTCGCGTACATGCGGCTGTTGCGGATTATCAGTTGGGAGATGTCCTCTTTGTCCATGGACGGGTGTTCCTTGGCAATAAAGAATTCCCTGTATCCGATCCCCTGCATTCCCGGCCACTCGG
>PGXP01000014.1 GCA_002839205.1 Spirochaetae bacterium HGW-Spirochaetae-9 | reverse complement strand
GCCTGCGCTTCCAGTATCTCCTCTTCCGTCGCATCCTCGGCCAGCCAGCCGAATTCCAGTGCCTTCTCGAGGATTTCCTCGCCCCCGGGCGGCCTTCCCGAGCTCAGGGCTTCGGCGATCGTCGTAAAATTCCTGAAAGGGACGATCTCCCTGCTCCCCTTCCTTATCGCGCTCGCCACAGGGCTGTTCGCCGCCGCCTGGGCAATGACCATGCGCGGCAGTCGCTTCACGAGGCCCGCGGCGCGAAGCTCCCGGAATCCCTTGAAGATGCCGCGGACATGGCCGCAGGCTGATGTGGGCACGACGATAAAGTCAGGCGCCTCTCCGCCGAAAGCTTCGAATAGTTCGAATGCTTCCATTTTATAGCCTTCAACCCGTATCGGTCCGTTGCCGGAGACAATGCGCAGGCCCAGGCTGGAGGCGAGCCCCAGAACTTTCATCTTCATGTCGGCGTAGTCGGCGCCTGCCACACGGACGATGGTTGCACCATGCACGGCCATGGAGAGGACCTTCTCGCGGGGGACAAAGGCGGGCAGGAAGACGAGAACTTCAAGGCCTGCCCGCGACCCGTAAGCCGCCATGGACTGTCCCATGTTGCCCGTGGAGATGGTGGCGGTGACCCTTTCGCCCCGCTCCACGGCCATGATCGAGCAGGCGATGGAACCTCTGTCCTTGAAGCTCCAGGTGGGGTTCGTCGTCTCGTTCTTGAAAAGAAGGTTTTCAAGGCCGGTAAAGCTCTTCAGGGCTGGGCCTGCGTCGACGAGGGGCGTCGCGCCTTCGCCGAGGGACAGCTCCGGATGGGTCCCCTCGAAGGGCATGAATTCCACGAAACGATCCCAGATCCTTGAGCCTGGTCGTGGGCGGGCATTCTCTATGCCAGGGACGACGACTTCGAGCGATTCGCCGTTGTCGGCGAACTCCTCGAGCCTTTCGAAGGGGTATTCGATGCCGGTCAGAGTCGATCGGAGAAAGGGAGCTTTCTTCATGGCTTCATCATACCACGACAAGCCCGGCCGAAAGGAGCTCAGCCATGGCCGGCGTGGGCAGACCCAGTCGGGCTTCGAGTTCGGCATATGGCATTCCCGAAAGTGAAAGCTCAGTGGACGACAAGAGGCCGGCAGCCGTTTCAGCCGCAACCGCTGGTGGAAGCTCGATCGAACAGCGCTCGCCGCGGTATGTCCAGACCAAGCCGGAGGCGCCCTTGCCAGCCACTGAGCCCTGACCAACCTCTGTAACTATTGGTCGGCCGGCAATCCAGTGCGCCCGCCCTTTCGGGGAAGGGATCTCGCTGTCGAGCGTCTCCTCGGCTCGAGCGATGAGACTTTCCACGCAGTCGGCGGCAATCGAAGCCTTGGAAATGCCGCGGCCAAACCAGGCCGAAGCAGGTTTTTCCAGCTCGGCGCCCTCCATCCAGGCTGCCAACGCTGCGCCAAGGGGGGCCTCGAAGCGTTCATAGTCCTTCTCGCCCTCGAAGGAGAGGTCGTTGTTGGCAAAGCTCCATTCCCTGTCCTGGGGCTTAAGTTCGGGGCGCTTGCCATCCCTCCATTCCCTGTACATGCGCGAATGCCGCGTAAGGACAAAGCGATGCCAGAATGCCGAATCGACGAGGCCAGAGGCGAAGAGCTGGCGGCAGAATTCGGCCGAGTCGACGATGTCGGCGACAGGCTGCCCCGGGAAGCCGTAGATGAGGTAGGCGTGCACGAGAAGCCCCGCCCTCCGCATCGCCACAAGGGTGCGCACGAGGCTTGCCAGGTCGAAGCCCTTGTCCGTCATCGCGAGGCCTCTTTCGGTGGCGATTTCTATTCCCCCGGAGACGGCGACGAGGCCTGATGCCGCGAGAAATTCGCATCGGTCCTGGGTCCACGCTGCGTCGAAGCGGACATTGCCCCAATAGGAGAAGGGCCGCCTCGCCGGGGCGCCTTCCATCCTGCCCGCCGCTCCGCGGGTCCTGTTCGCCCGCGCGAATTCCAGAAGAGCCGCCATAGGCATGGCCTCGTCCACAAAGTGGATGCCGTACAATCCTGTCCGCGCGCTGGCTTCGTCGGCCACCGCGAGGAGTCCTTCAATCTTTGTCGGCGCGAAATCCGCCACGTATTCGAGCTCGGTATCGCAGAAAGAGCAGCGGCGCCAGTAGCAGCCGTGCGCGAGGCTGTATTTCAGCCAGGGCGTGTCCGACCAAAGCCGATGCATCGGGTTTTCCGAGTCCACGATCCGCAGGTAATCGCCGAAATTGGCGCTCCGGTAATCGGGGAATACCCCTTTCACCGCCTCGCGCTCGAGCGCCTCGAAGCGCTTTCCCTCCACACAGGCCGCAAGAACGCGGCGAGGCCCTTCCTCAAAGCGCGCGGAATCGCCCTCGGGAAATCCCGCCACGACGAGAGCCCCGTCGCCCCGGCGGTACATCGTCCTGTAGAGCGCTTTGTCGTCGCCCTCCATGATGGAAGCGAGACTTCCATAGCCTGCGTCGAACGAGAGGTAGTCGCAGAAGTCGAAGATGCCGGCGTCGCGGAGGCCGCGGAGCTCGGTGGAAACATAGCCGCCGCCGAAGACGATACGCGGCCTGCCTGTCTCGCCAAACGCCCTTCGCAGGGACTGTGCACAGGCGAGGGCGCCCAGGAGGCAGCCGGGGAAGGGTATGGTGATGAGGACGAGATCTTCTGTCGCTCGAGTCGACCAAAACTCATCCAGCATGGGCGCATAGAATTCATTCATCAGCCAGGAAGAAGCGAGGGCTGAGCGAACCTCGCCGAAGTCGGCGCGACTCGAAGCCAGGCGCTCGGCGTAGCGCACCGTCCCGAAGGCTTGGTCCAGGCTGTAGGCGATAAAGTCGCCCAGATCGTCCAGTATCCGCGTCGCCAGGGATCGCGCCTCGTCGGGGCCGATCCGCCCGTCCCGCTCCGCGAGGAAGGCTTCGGCGCGGGCGCCCCGCGGCAACTCGACAGCCGAGGCGAGGCGGTGCGCCATGGCAGGATCATTGCCTGCGAGAAAATCCACGATACCATCGATCCACTCGATATAGAGCGGCTCGCATGAAAGATAGCGATCGATCTGGATCTTTGTGGCGGCGTCGAGGCCCTTGCCCAACGCCGCGCGAGCGTCCGAAAACACCTTCGAAAGCCCTTGCCTCGAGAATATTTTTCTGTAGAGCCCTATGGAATGATCGAAGGCCGCTGCCTGGATGTCCCTGCCTCGCAGGAAGGCCTCGAGGTTGTGTATCGCCGGGTAGGGAGCGTTGAGCTGCGTGAAGGGAGGCTGGATTAAAATCGCTTTCATCGACTTTCCTCGGCCTCAGCCAAATTTCTTGCGCATGAACTTTCTATACGGCGCCTTGAACCAGGGGATGCCGTTGAAGATGTCGCCCCATAGGTCGTAGTAGTCGCGCTGGACCGCGATCCTCCCATCCTCGTGGAGGGTGAGCACCGTGGAGCCGTAGACCGGCGTGCTCGGGAAATTCTTGAACATCATCGTCATCGTCCACTGCATGAGGATGGTGTTTCCGTCCCGCGCGATAGCGTGGATCTCCATCCTCAGTTCCTGGCAGCGCGTCGTCAGCCTTTCGCAGAGGGCCTTGAATTCCTCTATCCCCTCGATCCGCTGGATAGAGTCCTGAAAGACGATATCGGGATGGTAGTAGGGGTAGATGTGCGACCAGTCGGGCTTGCCCTGGGTGTTGTAGGTTTTCGACCAAAGCGCCCTTACCGTTTCGGTGTCCAGCGCCAGGTTTGGTGTTTTTTCATTCATCGGGGCCATGGTACCACGTTCGCCCCCTTGCCGGAATACGGCCTTCTCTATATATTACTCTCAGTGTTTTACCAACTTGTTGGTAAAAAGTACTACAATGACAAGAAAGTGAATAAAGTGCCGTGAAGAAAGAAAGCCTTTCGCAGGATCGCATGCTCAAAGCCGCCGAGCTCCTCTTTTCGGAGCGCGGTTTTGCCGCCGTCACCCTGCGCGACATAACAAACACCCTCGGCCTCACCCACGCGGCGCTCTATTACCATTTTCCCGGCGGCAAGGAAGAGCTCTTCATCGCGGTGACGCGCCACTCCATACTCCAGCATGGCCAGTCTCTCGCCGGCATCCTCGCGGATGCCTGCTGCGACATCCGCGCCCAGCTGCACCGCATAGCCGAATGGTTTCTCTCCCAGCCCCCTCTCGACCTCATACGCATGTCCCAGTCGGACATGCCCGTCCTCAAGCCCGAGGAGGCGCGCCGCCTCATGGAACTCCTGCAGGAGCAGATTTTGCTGCGGATCCAGATGGCACTCTTTAAAGCGGACGAAGTTGGCTTTATCCGCTGCGAAAATCCCGCCCTTGTCGGTAGCGCACTCGTAGGCATGGTGGAAAGTTTCCACTCGATGCCCGAGTTCGCCGTGCGCAATTCCCGCGCCGAAATGGCCAAGGAAATGATCGATATAGTGCTCCGCGGCCTTGAGTACCGCGGATTTGAAACAACGAAAAATGTGGAGGAATCATGAGCGTCGTCGAATTGAAGGATGTGAAAAAGTACTACATGCTCGGTGAAACGCGGGTGGATGCCCTGCGCGGCGTCTCGCTCACCATCGAAAAGGGCGAGCTTCTCGCCATCGCCGGTCCCTCAGGCTCGGGCAAGAGCACCATGCTCAACATGTTCGGCTGCATCGACCTGCCCTCGGAAGGCAAGGTCTTCATCGACGGAACGGAAGTGGATACCTTGAGCGACAAGGAACTCACCCGCTACCGCAGATCCAAGATCGGCTTTATCTTCCAGTCCTTCAACCTCATCCCCGTCCTCGACGTGTACGAGAACATCGAGTTCCCCCTCCTTCTGAACCGGGGTCTTTCGAAAAAGGACAGGGAGAGGATCGTCATGCGTTTCATAGAGGAAGTGGGCCTCTCCGACAGGATACGCAACAAGGCCAACGAACTCTCGGGCGGCCAGCGCCAGCGCGTCGCCATCGCCCGAGCCCTCGTCTCCAATCCCCTCATCGTCCTGGCCGACGAGCCCACCGCCAACCTCGACTCCAAGACGGGCGTCAAGATCATCGAGCTGATGAAGGAGATCAACGCCATCGAAAAGACCACCTTCATCTTCTCCACCCATGACGCCCACATCATGAAGCAGGCCCGCCGCGTGGTGAATGTCCTCGACGGCATGATCGTGGAGGCCTGAAGATGCTCACCCTTAAAATAGCCCTGCGCACCCTGATGCGCAGAAAGGGCAGGGCGGCCCTTATCGGCGTCCTCGTCGCCTTCGGCACCTTCCTCATCGTCTTCGGAACCACCTTTACCGCCTCGACGAGCGAAGCCTCCCGCGCCTCCATCATCGACAATTTTACCGGCGACTTCATCATCTATTCGGAGCGATCGAAGGAGCTGCCTTCGCCCTTCGCCTTCCAGACCCCCCTGCCCAACATCCAGAATCTGGACACCATCACCGACTACCTCGCCACCCTTCCCGAAGTGGAGGCCTACGTTCCCTATTCCCAGAACTACGCCATTATCCAGGTGGAGAGGGAAGGCAAAAAGGTGGATCTTCCCTTCATTTTCTACGCCGTCGATCCGCCCCTCTACCGCTCGGTATTCAAAAACGCAGTCATGACCTCGGGCAGCTTTTTTGGCGTCGAGGCGAGCCAGGCAGCAGCCTGGGATGAGTCCAGGGGCGTCGTCATCAGCGAATACCAGAACGAGCAGTACACAAAAAACTACGGCGTCACCCTTTCGACGGGGGAATCCGCCACCGTCCTGGGCGTCACCGAAGGGGGCGTCAACACCGTGCCTTCGCGCCTCGTCGGCATCTTCGAGCCCGAGCACTACAAGAACGTCTTCGACTACATCAACTTTGTCGACGCGGCCACCTTCTCCCAGCTCTACAACTTCACGGGCGTGGAAGCCCTCCCCGACAGCTTCAACGCAGGCCTTGAAGCCGCCGCCCTCTCCGAGGACGCCCTCTTCGACCTGGCCCTGGACGAAGACTTCGGCAAGTTCGACTTGAGCACGCTCAAATCGGAAGCCGTATCGGGCTTCACCATGCTGGCCGTCACGCTGAAAGATCACGACTCTCTCGAGCGCGTGCTCACCCAGGTGCGGGCTGAAGGCGAATCCCTCGGCATCAAGGCGGCGAGCTGGAAGGAAGCCTCGGGCTTCTACGCCACCATCTCTTCCGCCCTCCAGGCATTTATCGTCGTCGCCACGGCGCTCATCTTCCTCGTCGTCACCCTCATCTTCACCAACACCCTCATAATCAACGTCGTCGAACGCACCGCCGAAATCGGCACGATGCGCGCTCTCGGTACGGACAAGTCCTTTATACGCGGACTCTTCCTCACCGAAACCCTCATCCTCAACCTTTCGGCTGCCCTCGTCGCAATGCTGGTATCGCTCATCGCGATGCTTTTCCTTTCAAAATCGGGAATACCCCTTCCCGACACGATCTCGCAGTTCCTCGTGGGCGGGGGCAGGCTGCCGCTCCAGATCAGGCTCATGCCCTTCATACAGGCGATTGTCGTGGTGGCCGTCGTATCGGTGCTCGCCACCCTCTACCCCGTGGCCGTCGCCACCTCGATCACGCCGCTCAAGGCGATGAGCGACAAATAAGGAAGGTTGGCAATAATGGAACACTTTATCGGCATCGCCCTCAAGAATATCTTCCGCCAGAAAAAGCGGAGCTTCACCCTTGGCGTCAACTACGCCATCGTCACCCTCATTCTCACCCTCCTTTTCGCTTTCTCGCAGGGGGCCAGGGTGAATATCTTCAACAGCCTCACCAAGGCCTCGGCCGGCCATATCACGATCACCGGCCGCTTCGCCAAGGATGGCCGCATCTACGGCGGCATACAGCGCACGAGCGACATCCTCGCCATCGTCGACAAGACCCTGGGCGCCGAGGTCACCGTCCTGCCCCGCTACCAGGTGCAGTCGGCCCTCTACTTCGGCGGCCTCTCCAAGCGCCTCTCCTTCGTGGGCGTCGACACTGACAAGGACGCCACCATACGCGAGCAGCTCAAATTCACCGAGGGGAGCTGGGAAGCCTACGCGGAGGATCCCAACGGCCTCATCGTCCCGGCGGCCACAGCCGAGTACTTCGGCTTCGTCGAGGGCGACGAGGTCGTCGTGTCGAGCCGGACGCGATTTGGCGCCTTCAATACGGGTATCATGAAAATCCGCGGCATTTACACTTCGGACAACTACTTCGCCCAAAGCCTCATGTTCACCCATTTCGAGTTCCTCAGGAACCTCGACCTCGCCGAGGCCGACGCCTCGACGAGCCTCTATGTCTATTTTCCCAAGCTCGACGACGTGGCGGGCAAGCGCGACGCCCTCTCGACGGCCCTTCTCGCCGCCGGTTTCGAAACCTCGAATCCGAAGGACTCGAGCGAAGCCATCGCCGCCGTCTCCGCGGCCAGCACGAAGTATGAAGAGGACAAGGAAGGCCGCGACCGCGTGATGCTCAAGCTCACCACGATCGACGAAGCCCTGGGCATCGTGGGCACCGTACTCACGGCAGTGAACGCCGTGGGTGCCCTGATCGCCGCCGTAATGCTCTTCGTCATCGCCGTCTCCATCTTCATCAACCTCAAGATGAGCATCAACGAACGCCTCAGGGAGATCGGCACGATGCGCGCCATGGGCGTCGAATCGAGCGGAGTCACTTCTCTGTTCGTCTTCGAAAGCGTCCTGCTCGCCCTCATCTTCTCGGCGATCGGGGCAGGTCTAGCCATCCTCATATCGGCCCTGTTCCGCTACCTCATCGTCCTTCCCGCAGGGGGAAACCTGGGCCTCTTCCTGGACTCGGGCCATCTCGTCCTCATTCCCCGCTTCGTCGATGTGGCCGCCATCATCGCCATCATCACTTTCTTCTCGACCGTATTCTCGTATTTCCCGGCGCGCCGCGGAGGGAAAATTCCCCCCGTCGTCGCTCTTACTAAGCTTTTCTAGCAAATATTTATGGAGGTCATGCAATGAACAATAGAAAGCGCATAACGTTGAATATGAAAAGAAATCACGGGGCTGCTCGTGGAACCGCGCGCGGCACCGTAGCCTTATTTTTCGCCGCCCTGATGTTTTTCGGGGCAGGGGCCGCGGCCGGCGCACAGACAGCCAAGAGCAGCGATCCCAAGGCTGTAAAGATAATCCAGAGCCTCGAGGCCAAGCAGGATCTTACCGGCCTCGACGTCACAAATCTTTTCACCATCGTCCAGAAAAAAGAGGGCGAATCGGACCGCGTCCTCCAGATCAAGATATTCAGGCGCGACGCCGCCGACACCTTCACCCTCGTGTTCCAGTTCCCCGACAGCGAAAAGGGCAAGGGCTACTACCGCAGCAAGGACGACCTCTCCCTGTACCTGCCGACAACCCGTGAATTCGTCTATCGCAACCGCAAGGACGACGTGGGCTCCACCGACATCAGGGCTGACCTCTTTGGCAAGCCGCGCACCCTCGAGCAGTACTGGGTGAATCTCGCGGGCACCGCCACCGTGTCCAAATGGGAAACCGACGTCATACGCCTCGATGCCCGCCAGCTCGACGTATCCTATCCCGTCCAGAAATGGTATGTGCGCAGGACCGACGGCCTCCCCGTCAAGCAGGAGAGCTATTCGGCCTCGGAAACCCTCCTTCGTACTACCTACTATCTCGACTACAAGGAAGTATCCAAGGGCAAGTTTATCTTCACCAAGCTCCTCGCCCAGGACGAGCTGCAGAAGGGCCAGAAGACCTTCCTCACGAACGAGGGCATTTCGGTGGCGAAGATCAAGGATTACACCTTCTCCAAGGCTTTTCTCGAGGAGCAGTCCCGATAAGGGAGGGATAACCGCATGAAAAAAACGACAATATACTTCGTCGCGGCCCTCGCCGCGGCAGCCTTCCTCATGGCCGGCCCCGCAATGTCGGGCCGCGGCTGGCTCGCGGCCCAGGAATCGAGCGCGGCCACAGCCGCGGCTGACGCCGATCCCTTCGACATCTCGGCCTTCGACTCGGGAGTCGGAGAAGCCACGACATCCGAAAACGCACAACGCGTCGAATTTCTCTTCGGAGGCAGTTTCATTCCATCGGCCGGCGTCACCGCCACGAGCGGTTTCCAAGGTTATGCGGCATCGTCATCGCTTTCGGGCAAACTTTTCGGGAAAGCAACCCTCGAAGACTATGGCTCCCTCTATATCGCCTACGGCCTCTCACAGCAGTTCCTGCAGGGCTCGGGCGGCGACGCTCCGGTGGTGCCAGGCAAGAGCCTTTCCGTTCCCACCTTCACCCTCACCGAGATTTACTATTCTTTCGACATCCGCAAAGTCCTCTTCGCCCGCCTCGGCAACCAGCTCATCGCCTGGGGACCCTCGAAAATATGGAGCGCCGTCGATTTCATCAACCTCGAAAAGGCCGACGCCTTCCAGAGCATCGACCTTCGCGTCGGGAAGCCGGGCCTTCGCCTCCATGTTCCAATGGAATCGTCCAATCTCTTCGCCTTCGCCGATTTTTCGGGAACCGTAAAATCCGGCGTGCCCCAAGACATCATCGAATCAACCAATCTTGGATTCCGCTACGACCGCAGCCTTGCTGGCTTCGAGTTTGGCTTTACCGGCTATTTTGGCTCCGGAATACAGGGCCGCGGCGGCTTCGATTTTTCGGGCCGTGCCCTCGGTTCAACCATCTACGGCGAAGTGGCCTTCCTGCCCGCCTATGATGCCTATGATTTTTCCTGGTCGGCGGTGGCCGGCGTAGAGCGGAAGTTGGGCGATCTCAGAAAAGTCACGCTTTCCGGGGAATTTTTCTACAACGCGGAAGGAATGGACGACGAAAGCGGCTATCCCGCCCCGCCTGTTTATTTCTTGCCCACCTATGTCGGAAAGTACTATGGCTATCTCGGCCTCAGCTGGGACGATCTCTTTTCGCCCGATCTTTCCACCTCGGTATCGCTCCTCGCCAACCTGTCGGACGGATCGGTATCGGCGCGACTCACCGAGAGCGTGGCGCTCAAGGGCATTCCGCCTTTCTCTGTCATTCTAGGATGGACAGGAGGAGGGGAGAAGAAAGCCTTCACCTACTATTCAGGCGATTCGAGCCTGTCTCTGACGATTCAGTCGAGGATTGAGTTCTAGGCTCTCATTACTTGGCGAAAGCTACATCTCCCGCCCCGTACTTCGCGTGCTTGGACGTGAAATTGTCGGACCGGCCGTACGCTACTATAAGCTTCAAGCTGGGCCAGGAAGTGTATGCGGCTGCGGGAAGGGAGTATTCGAGGATGGTGGAACCGTTCGCTTCCTGCGTCGCCTTCGTGCGCAGAATATTCAACGTGTTCTCCTTATGCCCAAACCCTGCTCCCGTCTGTTCGCTTATGGCCGCCCCACTCTTATCGACATAAGCCAGAACCATGAATGAGTTGTTCATCTTGGTCGAACCAAGGCCGACGGCTACCCATCCCGTGGTTGGGGCTTCCAGGGCGACGTAGAGGGTCGAAGAGTCGGCAGAGAGCGAGAGGGAAAGCTTCATGTCCTTGAGCGCCGCCTGCCAGGCATACTCGCCCGACGCTACAACACCATCGGCCACAGGGACGAGTGCCGAAGCCTTCAGGGCTGGGAATCTCTGACCATCGGACTGAGCGGTCGCAGGACCGACAAGTGCGAAGAAAAGACAGAGGGTGGCGATCGTGGCGACGAAGATTTTCTTTACTTTCATGATCATACTCTCCTTTACTTTTTCGCGTCAGCGCGCCTGAGCGGTACCTTGCCGGCATCGATCGAGCGGCCCTTCATCCTGTAACGCAAATACATCCCGAGCCAAATCAGCATCCAGGCGATCATCACAAAAAAGCCTATCGGGTTCGCCGCGAAGTCCGAACTCGAGGCGAGGAGGACGTGGATGAGAAGCAGCGGGGCGATCAGCAGGGTCAGGTTATGCAGAACCCGCGACTTTTTATAGTCGAGGCCCGTCTTCTCGTATACCCAGGCCTTGAATTTCTTGAGGAATTCCAGCTTCTGCCAGAAGGTGGTAGCCATCAGAAGAACCGTAAAGACGATGACGGCCGAGAGGAGGAGAAGCACCGCCGCGCCGAAATCGGCCTGCGTCGATTCGGTGTCCAGCCCCACTATCTGTTTCGATATCCTGTGAGCCACCGCTATGCCGACGATGACGATGGGCATCGTGGAATGGAAATGGGTCAGGTTTTTCAGGCCAAGGGCTTTTATCGCCCAGGCGGGCCGGGACGCCAGCATGAACTGGCCGCAGAGAAACATGAAAGCCGCGATGCCGAGGCTTACCGAAAGCCCATAGAGGTTGATGGGCCATCCAAGGGTCGCGAAGTAGAAGGCTATCGGGACGATCGGCGAAAGGAAGTACGCCAGGTAGAAACCGGTCTTGTTCAC
This sequence comes from Spirochaetae bacterium HGW-Spirochaetae-9, assembly GCA_002839205.1. Next base: position 1,101 of record PGXP01000014.1, on the reverse strand, counting down.
TCGAGGCCTCCTTGTTGCTGAAGAATAGCATGGCCGGCTGACTATTGAAAGCACAACTCCACTAGTCTACATTCAAGAAACCATATAATAAAAAGCACCGCCGCAGGCTTGAGATTTCAACACTTTGTCGGTTTCACCGCATTCTCCTTGATTGTAGGGTTTTCCCGGTCTATAATCTGTATCTGCCACCGAGGCGGGATCGAATTCCAGACCAAGGCGGCGGGAACTTTTGAGGAGGTACTATGAAGCGAATCAGATCAGCGATACTGCTCATCGCCTTGATGGCCATCGTCGCCGGTGTCGGCGCGGCCGACGTGACGATCACGTATTGGCAGTATTTCTACGAGTCCAAAGTCAAGCTCGTTGACGAACTCATCGTCAATTTCCAGGCGGCCAATCCCGGCATCAAGGTCGAACAGGTCACCTTCCCCTATGAGTCCTTCAACCAGAAGGTAGCCGCATCCATCCCCGCCGGAGAAGGCCCCGATGTCATCACCCTCTTCTACGGATGGCTGCCCATGTACGTCAAGGCCGGCTATCTGCAGGAACTGCCGAAGACCGACTTCAACAAGACCTATTTCGACAAGACCTACTATCCCTTCGTGGCCGAGTCCGTCGATTTCGGCGGAAAGTACTATTCGGCCCCCACGGCGGTGCGCACCCTCGCCCTCATCTGGAACAAGAAGCTCTTCAAGGAAGCCGGTCTCGATCCCAACGTTCCGCCAAAAACCCTCGACGAGCTGGCCGCCTACGCGAAGAAGCTCTCCAAGTATGACAATCAGGGCAACCTGATCCAGGCTGGCCTGGCCATGCAGCCGACGGGACAGGGACACTCCTGGATCCGCGAGGTCCTTTTCCGCCAGTTCGGCAACGTTCCCTACAGCAGCGACTATCGCAAGGTCACCTACGCCGACGCCAAGGGCGCCGAAGCCCTGAAGTGGTACACCGACCTCATCACCAAGGACAAAGTCGGCTTCCCGAACTTCGCCACCGACGACGTCACCGCCTTCAAGGCCGGCAAGGCCGCCATGAACATCGACGGATCCTTCCGCATCGCCACCCTCAACGCCGTCAAGGATCTCGAGTGGGGCGTTGCCGAAC
>PGXP01000271.1 GCA_002839205.1 Spirochaetae bacterium HGW-Spirochaetae-9 | reverse complement strand
GGCACCAGGGCTTGGAATAGATATCAATATGGATGCGGTGATGAAAGCGCATGAGGTGTACACGAAACTTCCTTTCGGTGCAAGAAATGATGCGGTCGGTATGCAATATCTTATTCCCGGTTGGAAGTTCGACAGCAAGAAACCCTGTATGGTCAGATAATGAATTGAAGGAGTAATAGGTATGAAAATTGGATTTGTAGGATTGGGAATCATGGGCAAGCCAATGGCAAAGAATTTGTTGAAGGCCGGCCACGAAGTTGTGGCATTCGATATCATGGACGCAAACGTCGCCGAAGTCGTTGCCGCGGGAGCGGTTGCGGGCAGTTCGGCGGCCGATGTCGCGTCGCGGGTTCCCCTGGTGATCACCATGCTCCCCAACAGCCCGCACGTGAAGAGCGTGGTCATGGGCGAGAAGGGAATTTTGGATGGAGCGGCCGAGGGGACGATCCTGGTCGACATGAGCTCGATTGCCCCATTGGCGAGCCAGGAGGTCGAGAAAGCCTGTGCGGCCAAGGGTGTCCGTATGCTCGACGCACCGGTCTCCGGTGGCGAACCGAAGGCGATCGACGGGTCGCTGGCGATCATGGTCGGTGGGGACAAGGCCCTCTTCGAGGAAGTGAAGGATATCCTGTTGGTCATGGGAGCCACCGCGGTGCACTGCGGTGCGATCGGGGCGGGCAATACCACCAAATTGGCGAACCAGATCATAGTCGGGCTCAATATCGCCGCGGTAGCCGAGGCCTTCACCCTGGTGAGGAAGGCGGGCGTCGATCCCCAGTTGGTGTTCGAAGCGATCAAGGGCGGACTGGCCGGATCGACGGTCATGAACGCTAAGGTTCCCATGATGATCGAAGGGAACTTCAAACCGGGCTTCAAGATCGACCTGCACATCAAGGATCTGGCGAATGCGCTGGACACCGCCCACACAGTGGGTTCCCCGCTTCCCCTGACCGCCGCGGTCCGGGAAATGATGGAGACGCTGCACGCGGATGGCAACGGGCAGGATGACCACAGCGGCCTGGCGAAGTACTACGCCAAGGTATCGGGCACGAAGATCGGCAAATAAGCAACGACGGAGGAACGACCATGGACACCGATTTCATCAAGGGTATCATCCCACCGATAGTCACTCCCTTCACCGACGACGAACGGCTCGACGAGACGGCGCTTCGGCGCCACATCGACTTCATGATCGATGGGGGTATCTCGGGCATCCTCGCCTTCGGCTCCAACGGGGAATTCTATATGCTCGACGAAGCCGAGATGGAGCAGACGCTCCGGGTCATCCTTGACCAGGTGGGCGGGAGGATTCCCGTGTACATGGGAGTTGGAGCGATCAGGACCAGCACCTGTGTGCGATTGGCGCGCATGGGGGTCCGTCTTGGGGCCGCGGGAGTTTCGGTCCTGCAACCGATGTTCCTCAAGCCCAGCGAAGACGAATTGCGCACACACCTCAGGACGATCACCCGGTCTGTTTCCGACACACCGGTGCTGCTGTATAACAATCCGGGACGCACCGGGTACGGAATCAGCCAAGACGTGGTGGAGGAGCTTGCCCACAGCGAGGCGAATCTGGTGGGCATGAAGGATTCGAGCGGGGATATGACCCAGACAATCGAGTTCATCCGCCGTAACGCCGATGTGGGTTTCCGGGTGATGTGCGGAAAGGATACACTGATCTACTCGGGCTTGAACGTGGGAGCTGTCGGTGCGGTATGCTCGACGGCCAATTACCTGCCACATCTTGTTTGCTCGATCTACGAGAAGTATGTCGCGGGAGATCTGAAGGGAGCCTTGGAGGCCCAGTTCAAATTGAATCCGATCAGGCTGATGACCGACAGCTCGAGCTTTCCCGTGGCCACCAAGGATCTGGCGAATCTTGTCGGATCCAACGTAGGCAAGCCGATCCTTCCAAGCAAGATATCACCGCCAAAGCAAATGGA
>PGXP01000013.1 GCA_002839205.1 Spirochaetae bacterium HGW-Spirochaetae-9 | reverse complement strand
CGTTCATTACGGCGGCAAGGTTGTCTACACCAACAAAGTTTCGTCGGGAGCATTCCGCGGGTACGGCGCCATTCAATGCAACTACGCCCTCGAATCGACGATGGACGAACTCGCCCACGCCATCGGGATAGATCCCACTGTCCTTCGGGAGAAAAACATGATTCGCGAAGGGGAAACGAGCGAGGTGTTTCGCATAATGGGCGAAGGCGGCGAAGGGATAGAGATGGTTGTGGATTCCTGCAAGCTCGATTACTGCATACAGCGCGGCAGAGAACTCATCGGCTGGAAACCGGAACGACTGGCCTGGGAAGTCTCTCCGGGTAAAGTGCGGGCGATGGGCATGGCCATCGCCATGCAAGGATCGGGCATTCCCCTCGTCGACATGGGATCGGCTACGATTGAGCTGCAGGACGGCGGATGTTTCAAGCTTCGGGTTGGCGCCACCGACCTGGGCACGGGAAGCGACACTATACTGGCTCAGATCGCCGCCGAAGAACTGGGGGTTCCCCTTTCCGACATCAACGTCTACGCCTCCGACACCGATCACACACCCTTCGATGTTGGTGCCTATGCCTCGAGCACGACCTATGTGTCGGGCAACGCTGCCCTTGCCGCGGCGAAGAAGATGAAGAAGGTGCTTGTCGATGCCGTGGCCGAAAAATACCACATAAGCGCTGAGAATATACGCTTCGATGGCAGCCAGTTCCTTATGCTGGACGGAACCCCCCTGGTCAGCCTCCAGGAATTCAGCCTCGACACCCTTTACCACAATGGCGAACTCATGAAAACGCTCAACGCTACCGCTTCGTATACAGGCGAAAAATCGCCGCCGCCTTATATGGCCGGCTTCGCCGAAATTGAGGTGGATGTGGAAACCGGAAAAGTGGACCTGCTCCGCTTTGTCGCCGTCGTCGACTGCGGCACGCCCATCAACCCGGCGCTCGCCCGCATACAGATGGAAGGCGGGTTACTGCAGGGCATAGGCATGGCCTTGTATGAAAATGTTGAATACAGTGACAAGGGACGGCTGCTTACGAACAGCCTGATGACCTATACAATTCCTTCCCGCGAGGACGTGGGGCAGATTATCGTGGAATTCGCCGATAGTTACGAACCTTCGGGGCCTTTTGGCGCAAAATCGGTGGGTGAAATCGGCATCGACACGCCGCCTGCCGTCATCGCCAACGCGATCCGCAATGCCATTGGCCTGCGGCTCACGCAGACGCCCTTTACGCCCGAAAAGGTGCTCAGGGCGCTGAAGGAAAAGGGTGAGGCGAAAGCTTTTTAAGTCTTTTCCTGGTCTTGCTTCGGGTCCAGAACAGTGATGCCGGGGAGCGAAAGCCTTTCCATGTACTCTAGGAAGGCACGCGGACCTGTGGACAGGTGGAGGCTTGGGCAGCGCAGGTCGGTCAACTGTTTTTCCTCCTCGCTGCACACTACCGTGAAGATGCCTTTGCGCAGAGCCTTGTGAAGCGCCGCCACATGGGGAGCCAGCGCGTCGAGGCTCCCGCCATGGGCGAATTCAGCCAGTCCAGCCGGTCCCGACCAAAGGACAGTTCGAGCCATGGGCAACAGTCTCGCCAGACGACCTATCGAAGCGGCGCTTTCGGCGTCATTCCCTTCGCCGGCGACAATCAACTTGTCGTGGTATAGCTGCGGCAGGGCGCATTCCGATCCGATGACCGCAAGATAGTCCACGCGCGGCAAGAGGGCGGAAATCACCCCCAACTGGGTTCCCATCGCCTTTCCCTCGAAGACGGCAATAAAGGGACGGGCAGGGTGTTCCAGAAGGCCTTCAAGCACTGACAGTTCCCTTGCGACATGGGGTCCGGCGAGGCGGTGTTCCACGAACTTGGGCAGGCTTGTTATGCTCGCGTGACGGCGCAGACACACATTGAAGGCATCGTTGACAAACCACCCGTCGGACAACTCGGCGAGGGAGCGCGCAAACGCCTCATCATTGTCCTTTTCGCCCGAGGCAAAGCGCAGATTCTCGATGAGGTTGACAATGCCGGGAACGATAGCTTCCCTCTTTATAAGAAGGCCTGAGGCAGCTACGCTCGTTTTGTGGAAAATGAATTTCTCGCCCAGTTCACGGGCGAGCAGTTCAGCCACGGGCAGGAGGCTGAAATCCCTCGATATTTCCTCCCTCGATAGCCCCTTGTCGAGGCCAGCCCCAGGATCGCCGAGATGGGAGCATACGACGGGCGTGCCGCCCTTCTCCAGAATAGTCTTTACCGTGGGCAGAATCTGCAGGATACGCGCTTCGCTTTCCACTTTTCCCGCGATGAGCCCAACATTGGCGTCAACGCGCACCAGCACCTTGGCACCGGCGAAGGACCTCACGTGATCGATGTTCGCGCGCTGCAGATTGGTTTCGTGGTAAAGCCGAGCCAGTTCCGTATCTATGAGACCCCTGACAACCGTTGCGGCAGCCGCCGCCGTCGGGCAGCGCCCGACGGCGGCTCCCACCGATGCCAGTGAGAGGAAAAACTCGGAGATCGGCGCAACGCCGCGGTAGACGGCGCCCGTGTTTCCATCGGCTGTCACCCGCTCGCCTTCCCGCAGCTCTATCCCGCTCGCTCCATGAAATATCACGGAGTGCCTTTCGTCGACGATTTCGAGGTCGTCGCATCCCACGATGCAGGGCTTGTTCAGCGACATAGCCGTGATGGCGGCGTGCGAGGTCCGCCCCGGGTATACCGTGACGATGGCATGGGCGCTGTTCATCACGGCGAAATCCGTAGGCTTTGTGTTGTAGGCAAAGTAGACCACGCTCTCGCGCCGCTCCTCGGCCAGTTTGAGCCTCTCTTCGCTCATCACGAGGGTGCCCGAGACGACACCCGAATTGATGGGCACACCGACAGTGAGGGGAGGATTCCAGCGCCGCGCGCGGAAATCTGCGCGGGGGAGGGCAGCGTTGGCATAGGCCATTTCCAGTCGCTCTATCCTTTCCCTGTATTCAGGCAGGCCGATCAGGCCGCGTTTAAGGAAATCCGTATCGGCCACCAAATGGGCGAAAGCGCCCAACCTTGCCGTCCTTGCCTGCAGGAAATAAAGCCTGCCATCCTCCACCGTGAATTCCAGATCCAAGTCCTGGCGAAAATGTTCGACGAGCAATGTCTTGCATCTGTCCAGCTCGCCGGCCAGTTCGGGTTCGAGTCTCGAAAGCGGCTCGGTATTGGCGCTGCCCATCACCACTTCCTCGCCCTGCGAGACGCGCAAAAACTCGCCGAAGAGCTCGTCATCGCCCGTGATGGGATTTCGCGTCATAAAAACGCCGCTCAGCGATCGATCATTGAGGTTTCCAAAAACCAACTGCTGTACGGTGACAGCGGTTTCGGGCTTGATATCTGCTGCAATAGCCCTGGAGTAGGCCTCGACAGCCAGGGAACCTTTCGATCCATAGACAAGTCTGATGGATTGAACGAGTTGATCCCATGGATCAAGGAGAAAAGTAGGGCCTAGTGCGGCCGAAAGGCGGGCTTCCATCGCTTCGATGTCGTGCTTTTTGCGATTTGGAGCCAGGCCAAGCGCCGCCTCGCAGTTCTCCAGGAAGCGGCGATAGAGGGTGGATGCGATATGATTTCCCCTTCTTTGCTCCATTGCGCTGCGCAATTTTGGGCTCCAGCCTACATTGAGGATAGTGGCCATGACGCCGGGCATAGACGTGGGCGCCCCCGACCGCACCGAAACGAGAAGGGGATGGGATGCATCACCCAATCTCCTCCCGCTCTGCCGCTCCAGTTCGGCCAGCTCTCCCCGGATGAGGGACGAAAGCTCGTCGCCAATCGATCCATCGTGCCCGCAGCGTGAAAAGAAGGGGAATCCGAGTATGAATGCCGGCGGAACATCGAGGCCGAGGCGAGCCATGTCGATGAGGCTGTTGCCCTTTCCTCCAAGGAATGGCCTGATTTTTTCATCCACGGTACGCCAGGTTGCCGCGATATATCGCCGTGGATCGGCAACCGCCCGAAAATTCCAAGCCTCGCGGGGGAGATTGATGTCGCCGTAGAGTTGCCTGTCGCCCGTCTGGCGCTGCAGTTCGCCATTCACCGCCGCCGTCACCTTTTCGGTAAACTCGCTCAAGACATGGATTTGCGTGCGTCGTATGAAATTGTTGAAAAAGCGGGTTCGCAGGGGCGTGAGCTTCGACGTTGGCAGCTCGTATTCCTCAAGGATCCGGTTCAGGCTGCCGCTCATCCTGTCTATGATGTCTGTCTGCAGATAGCGCTGCAATTCATCGCTGATGGAGCTCAAGCGACGTTTTGTCTTGATGAAATCGTAGACGGACGATTCGCGCAGCTCGTCGATCTCGGCCCGGAAGAGGTCGACATCACCGATGGCCAGACCCTTCACGCTCGAGATCTCGAGGAGCTCGCGCATTACGGCCAGCGAATCCTTGAGGTTGCGCGGCGTCACCTCAGCAAAATGATTGTTCGTAAGGTCGTTGGCAAAAAGGAAAACCAATCGCCCCAGCGAAAGATCCAGAAGGAGGAAGTCGTAGAGGCTGATCCTCGCTTCCCTGTGCGACGTCTTGAGGAAATGCTTGAAACTAGCGAGCCGCTTCAGCATGTCCATCTCGAGGTGAGGCTTGGCCAGCTTTTCAGGCGTCAGCATTTCGAGGAATCCCGTCACCTCGGCCTTGAGGAAGCAACGCTCGAAGAGGCCAATATTCTTGGCAAGCCGCGCTTTCTCCGTCGCCAGATCGCCTGTCTCGTAATCCCAGAGATAGCGCATCCGTTCGAGCAGCGATGATGCAAGATCGATAAAGTGCGAACCTTCGGCATCTTTTGCCAGCAGGGCAGGCAGGGCTACATAGCCTGCCTTGACGATTGGTTCGGGTTTTCCCTCTACTACCAGCTTCAAGTAAGGTTCCAGGTAGTCATGGATGATTTTCGGCGAAAGGCGGCGGTGCACCTCCTTGCGGAGGTCGCCGGCGAAACCGCGCAGGGGGTCGTCCTCGCTTCTGTCTTCCTCGAAAGCCTCGGCCGTCGCCCGAATTTGTTCGATCATCTCCTCGGCGCCCTGACGTACCGGCAATTTCTTGAGCACTTCGCGGGCGAAGTAGATAAAGCTGTCGGAAGGGAGGGGGAAAGACTCCAGCATCATCCTCGTCTCATGTTCTATTTCGGCATAAATGCTCTCGATATCGCCTTTCTTCACGCGCAGATCGGGAATGCTGCTGTCCTGGCCCAACAGTCGTAAATTGATGAGGAGTTCCATGAGGAGCTGGATTCTGCCCTCTTCATCGGGGCAGGAGCGAACGAGGCGGAGTTGACCGATGATGCTTTCCCAGGTGTTGAGACGCACGGCATGACCCTCCCTTATCACTATGGAGGCGGTTTTAAGCCCTGTCAACTCGAAGAAGGTAGGAAGCCTAACCTGGATTGAAATAACTATATATATATAGATAATTATTTCTATATATATATTTATTACGATTCTATCTTGCCAATTCTCAAGGCAGTGTTAAAATCGACCTGTTGGATCCCTAGAGGTCCGTAAACCACAGGAGGATTATTGTTATGAAGAAGATTGCCCTTCTCCTTTCCCTGCTTCTCGTGTTCGGAGCCACGGCCTTCGCGCAGGACCTGAAGATCGACTACCAGGTCAACGTCGCCGCCGATGACCCCGCCAACTATTTCACCTTCACCGGCCCCATCCGCTACATGGCAGCCGACAAGGACACCCTCGATGCCACTTCCGGCGCTTCCAAGGCCGGTTCCACGCATTTCTTCCAGCCCTACCTTCTCGACGTGAAGGGAAAGAACGTCCTGCCGGGCGGTCTGCGCGGCCTCTTCCTCTTCGCCGTTGCGGCCAAGACCCAGCGCACCGATGACAACCTCACGGCCACCAAGGCTGCCGACGGCGTCATCACCGTCCAGTACATCCACCGTGGTACCGCCTACAAGCTCGTCACCGACAAGGCCGGCAAGTTCTCCTTCCCCAAGGGCGACTATCTGCGCAGGGCAGTCGGCTTTATCCAGGGCGCTGGCCCCCAGGTTCTCGGTTCCGATTTCTCTCCCGACGGCAAAGCAGCCAATGCCAGCTGGGCCAAGATCTGGGATCCCAAGACCCCCGACGGCAAGGAAATCAAGGCGGGCGTAGCCAACAAGACCGGTAAAATCATGGATGACAACGGCGTCGCCGAAGCCATGTTCAAGTGGGAAGGCCAGCTCCAGGTCACCCTCAACGGCAGCATCCTCAAGATCGTGGGCGGACTGAACGCCGTCAAGAACTGAGCGCAAGCCCACGGAAGCACAAGCCCCGCCCAACCGGCGGGGTTTTCTTTTGTGGCATTCGAATCCCGGCATTGACTTCACCCGCGAATGGACTATGCTGAATCTGAGCCTCGTTTCCGGATACAAACAATAACAAACAGTGCGAATTACCCGATTGCCTTGGGAGGTTTTCCCATGAAAAAACAGTGCGATCGCAGCTTTTCCAGAAATCTTTTAATCGCGGTGGCGGTGGCGGCGCTGATTTTGGCGCCATCACCGGTATTCGCCCAGCTTTTTCCTGGCATACCGAACATTGGAAGCATTCTGAAAGGGGCGGTGAACGACGCTGCCCAGAGCGCGGTGACCCAGGCTGTCGCCACGACGACAACCATCGCCGCGCCGGTTCCGGAGGAAGAAAGCACGGATGACCTCAGCGCTTTGCAGCCGCTGATAGCCTTGCCCGAACCCTCCGATTATTCGCCCGAAGTCATGCCGGACTCAGCCTCGCCATCTACCTCTATGACACCCGAACAACGCGCCCAGGCGGTCGCTCTCCTCGACGTCGAGCTCGAGGCCAAGAAACTCCTCCTTCCCAAATGGGAAAAAGCGCTCACAAGAACCAAGCTGTTGCAGATCGCCAAGGACCGCCACGACGCGGCGAAGGCAAAATTCACTCCTGAGGAAACCGTAGAGTATGCGCGCCTCGTGACATGGAGTCCAAAGTTCGATGGCAACGGCACAAATCCATCCCATGCGAAGAATGTCTCCCTCCAGGTTTCCCTGCTCACCAATTACCTCGTAAAGCCCAACTTCGTCACAGCCTTCGCCACGGCAGCATACTCCCTCGACCCCGACGGGACAAATGCGGCTAACAACGTCGCGTCCGCCATACTGGGAGCCGGGGAGCGCGCCAACCCCGATCCGGCGGTGTCGAACTACGCGAAGCAGATGGGGCCTTATCGAGGTGACGCCGAAGCCTTCTTTATCTTCTCGGTAGCTGCGTCGATGAAAGCAGGCTCCTTTGTCGAGGCGAGCATGACGCCGCTCATCAATCTCGGGAATCTTTACATCGATCTGCGCAAGAACGAGGAAGCCCGTTCCCTATTCATGGTGGCGAGGGGGATAAACCGACGATCATGGGAAGCAGCCCTCGGGCTCTCGGCCTATTTCCTGGCGATCGGCAAGCCCGACAAGGCGCGGACCATCCTTGACGACGACAGGCTGGACAGGCCGGCCATGTACATGGTCGCGAAGAAGACGGAAAAATTGCTCCAGGAAACCGAAAAGGCCGCGACGATGCCCGTGGAATCGCCGCCCGACGAGTATGAAGAGCTAATCAGGATCGCGGAAGCGCAGCCCATGCTGACCTCAGCCGACTTTATCGCACAACTAGACCAGAGCGAGCGGAACAAGATGCGATACTTTATAGAAAACCTGCCGCCGCAAGGAAGCTATAAGGTTCCGCCCATCACCATGGTAGCCCAATTCTCCAATCTGCAGGCTATATCGGCCCCGGCGGGCATAAGCGCTCTCCGCGATTTCTCCGAGTCTATCAGCGGCTATATGCGTTCATCCTTCGCCCAGACCTCCGACGCCCAACTGGCAATGCTCAAGAGCCTGGGATTGGACATCGACCCCGGCATCGACATGAAGGACGCGGCTGCGCATCCCGAAAAATACGAAAACACTCGCCCCAATGTCACGGTGGAAAACAAGGAGCAGTTCAAGGCCGACATGCTGGCGATGAAAGGCGATGCCACCATGGCCAAGGCCGACCTGGCAGCCGGCAATACCGGCTCGACCATCGCTCTTGCAGCCCGCCTCGACCCCTTCGTGGCTATCCTCCAGATCGAACCGACACAGTTCGCCGACCCGATGAACATCATGATGCAGAAGTACAATTTCGCCGTCCACAACAGGAAATTCAACCTCTACAACAATTACCTGTACTCGGTGAACAAGAAAGCCTCACGACAGATCCGGGAAGTCTTCAATCTGGCGAACACCAACCACCAGAAAATCGCGATCAGTGAAGAAGCCGCCATGGAACGTGAACGGCAGTATCAGGAAAGCAAGAGCAAAGCCGATGATCCCCTGCCTCCAGGCGAGGCAGCCCTGCGGTTCCATGAGATTCATGTCCAGTATAAAAGCGCCTACAACAGCCTCGCCTCAGCCTCTTTTTCCCAGGCTACCCAGATAGCCTCGGTGGCCTATCTCACGAGGATCAAACCCACGGCGGAAAAATTCTATTACGACGTGATGAGGCACGTAGCCCTCATCACCGATCCGGCGGTGCGGGTGCAAAGAGATGTAAAATTGCGCACGGCGCTGAGCTCGGCCGTCGGGATTGGGCTTCAGAACGTGCTCATGGCTTACGGATCCCTGAGCTGGATGTATGAATGGGAGTGTTCCTGCAATGTCCAGGGCCTCATGCAGATGCGGGAAGAGGAGCAGGCAGCCCGGGAAGATGAAGAGAATGCCCGCGTCCTGCGGAACATGAACGCCAAGAAGCAGTTCGATTCCGGCGAAATTCCCGAAAGCTCCCCGCTCTGGAAAAAGCTCGACGCTTTCGGCACCGATCTCAATATTCCCTTTATCCCCTTCCTGAGCGGAAGGATCTCCTGCGCCCGAACCGTCGTGCGCTTCAATTTCACCCTTCCGATTCCCGGCATGCCGCAGATCTCGACTTCCATGACCCGCAGCGAAAACACCGGCGCGGCGACCTATGGAGCGGGGGTGAAGCTTGGCTACAGCAAGGAAGTGGGCTCGGGCAGCGTCGGCGCCAATCTCAGCCTTTCGGGCACCGTCTCCACCGACGGGCAGGGCACGGTATCCAACTATTCGGTCACCGCCGGCACCGACGTCTCGGTTTCGGTAAAGGGTGGCACCACGGTCAAAGTCGGCGGGGAAATCACCTTCGGCCCCAACGGCGCCAGCGATTCGGATTTCTCGGCGGGCATCTCCCAGGATTTCAAAGGCCAGACCGGCGGAACAGCCACCGCTGGCTTCGAGGCTTCCACAAAACGGGGATGTACCCTGTCGGGCAAGGTCGAGCAGAATTTCCAGGGTGGCTTCGCCGACGACGTAAAGAAAGCTTCAACGGATAAATACGGAGCGACGATGACCGATTATCTGAAGCCCGAGGACGCGCTGAAGCAGTCGCTGTGGTCGGGGGAGTACAAGATTCCGTGAATTATGGAGAATGGGGGATTCGAACCCCCGACCTATAGATTGCGAAACTAAGTAAGTCTATATAGTACAATGGAATATAATGGAAACGGTATCCTTTTTTTCTGTATAGAGAGGGTTTTTCGTCCAACGGACAGCCCTTCCTCTTGATTCCTATTGTAAGCAATGGAAGCAATAAATACAAGGTTTTCCGTTACCATTAACATAACCATGAAAATAATGTCGCACATCGCAATCGTGGTAACGTATTATCCAACAAAAAACCGCCCCTTTCGGAGCGGCTTCATGGTCGGCGAGCATGGGCTCAGGCTGTCTTTTTTTGCGTTTCCGGTTTCACTTTAGCCACTGGCCGGGGTGAATCCGCGTTGCGGTCGGCCGTCTGGTCTGATTGTCCCTTGTTTCTCCAGGCTTCAAGGTTTCTAGCGATACATGAGGCCGACGAGATAAGCCGGAGCATGATGTATACCATTTCCCCGTGATCGTCAACGTATATTTCATCGCCCCACTGGTAGCAGTCGCAAGCCTCCAGGAGGTCGGCAAATTCGGCGGTCTTCTTGATAATCTCCGGTGCCCTTGCTTCAAATTCTTCTTGTAACATTTCCATATCCTTCCCCCTATGCGCTTTGCTTCGCTGCTTCTGGCTTCCTGTCCTTGAATATGTCCTCGAGGATTCCGAGGGCTTCCGCGCCCGGTTCTCGGCCGTGCTTCTTGGCTTCATCGCTGATTGCTGCCTGTATCCACTTGGGGAGGACGGGAATATCGACGAAGGAAGGATCTTCATTCCTTTCTATATGGTCATAATTGGCATCAATCCCGTTCAGCAGGTTCCCCGATGCTATAGCCGCATTTCCCGCGATGTTGCTCAGAACGATGGCGACATCCATCATCTCTTGCGGATCGGTGAGCCCCGTCTCTTTGGCGCTCTTTTCACATAATGCAAGGGTAAGATCCTCGGCCATCTCAAGCTTTGCCATCAATACTGCGTTTCCCATAGTTCAGCCTCCCGTTAGTAACTTGTGGCGCTTTATTGCGTCAATCGTAATTGTATCCTCAAAGATTGAATTGTCAATATAATATCGCCTCATGGATACAATTATATTTGCATTCAGCTTTCTTTTGTGCGATTATGGCATCATGCAGGGGTTCACTATTGCAGAGATGGTCGAAATGCTCGGCCTTCCCCATAAAACGATTATGGGAAGAATTCGGCGGGCAAGTATTGAGCCGACATATCGGGCAGGGAGAATCGGCCTGTATTCTCAGGAAGATTTTGAGCGAATCAAGGTAAGCAATCGCCCCGGCCGTCCAGCGAAAAAGCCTCAGGGATAGCGATTCCCGCCCCGTGGTTGCGTCGGCTTATCGCCGATACAAAAGAGAGTGGGTAAGCGAGTAAAACCGCTCCTTGTGCAGGTTTAATAATTTCCCTTAATCAATTCATTACTAATCTATTATTCTTTTTATTATAGATATTTAATTTGACAAGGCATAATAATCGATATTTAATGTATTTAAGATATTTCATAATTACAGTGAGGACTTCATGAAAAAACTATTCGTCCTGCTTCTTCTGTTATGCTCAATAACTGCATACTCAGAGACTCACGTTTATTTGGGCGTAAATGCCCTACAATTCCTCTTTAATGGAATTTGCATCAATGGTGAATTATTATTTGAGGATTTGGGTTTAACCGGACAATATGTAACCTTGAGTAATGCCAATTATGCTGCTAGCGGTTTTGAGCTTGGCGCAAAATACTACTTTCAAGGTTATAAAGGTTTTAATTTACAAGCGGCAGTTTCTTCAAGTACATACTCGGGGACTATTATTGGAACGATATATTCGGCTGTGGTAAGAGCTGGATGGCGTTATCTTCCGGGGAAGGACACATTATCAAATAGTGGCCTCGCCCTCGATGTTGGTATAGGGTTCGGAGTAGGTTTAAACTATTCGCTAGTTGGTCCAGTAGCGGTTCTGGGGCTTGGATATCAGCTATAAATATTTAATATATTTTGCTACAAAGAGCAGCCCCGCTCGGGTGAGCTTTGCGGGGCTGCGATGTTAGCTTTTTAGTATATCCTCGATCTCCCCTTGTAGTTTATCCGCATCTGCAAAGGTGATTTCTCTTGCGGCTGCTGGTGCGTACTTTATAAGAGCTTGAAGGATTCTCGATGAAGCGATATCCATGCTCTGAATCTTTGTGGCTGGATCGGGCTTTGTCTCGACAGTGGGTGCAGGTGCTGATTGACTCTGCGATGGTTCATCCCAGGCGATGATTTCCTGTATCCACGCCTCAAGATCCGGTGACAGGACAACACCGTCCTGGCGTTCTGGGCGAAGCCTCGCTTCTTCGCTCATTTCTTTACCTGTAATTGACTCTATAAGCTTGATTAATCCTGGCGACAAGGGCTTCATCTCGGCATGGATTTCTGATTCTAGTTTCTCAATTCGCCTAATACTATCGGTCATTTTGTTTACTCCTCTCTTGAATCGCCTTTTCTAGTGCCGCTAAACGAGATTCGATTTCATCGCCCCGCTCTTCTTTGAGAAATGCTAGAAGGACATTGAAGCCGTATAACATTCCCTTGAATTTCTCTACGTCTAGCCCTCCGTGGTAGAAGGATGTCATCAGCCTTGTAAGGCTTCGCCGTGCGTTCTTTAACGAGCCTAGAGGAAGTCGCACTGGGGGGGCTATGTCCTTTGCGGGTAATACTGAGCCTGTATTTTGTAGGTCTTTACTCAATTCAGCCCTCCGAAACAAGGTTGATTAGGGGTGTAAATCCTGTCGATAAAAGCATTATCAATGTGTGTTCTGGCGAGGATATCCTGATCATCCTAAGTAGCTTGTATTCTTTGAAAGTCAAAGTTTCCTCCCTCGTCCATTGCGTGAAGCTCATCAATCAGTTGTGAGCGACGTTCCTTCTGTCGCCTTCGCCCCTCAAGCTTGGTTAGATAGAAAGCGATATTGGCCACCGTGAACCACGGTTCAGGCACATCATTTGCCCACCTCCCTGCTGCCTGCTGCACTGTCGCCCTAGTGATCGCTTCGCAACGGTCGCGCATCGAGCGCATGGCTTCATAAATTGCGCGATACCCAGGCGCATCAAACAGGTCGACATGGAGTTGATTCAAGGTTGAGGGTCGGAACAGTACCATTGCCAGCAGGGTTTCCTCCCATTCGCTGTATTGCCATTCGTGCGGTTTCATGCGTCCACCGCCTCATC
>PGXP01000012.1 GCA_002839205.1 Spirochaetae bacterium HGW-Spirochaetae-9 | reverse complement strand
TTCCCTACCGCTGGATCCCCTCGAAGCCCCTCTGGTCCAACTACCTGAAGGCCCTCCAGGGCAGCGACGGCGACTGGATCTACCTCCGCAACATCATGAATTCCTTCATCGTGGCTACCTCTGTGGCGGCATCCTCCGTCGTCCTCGCCTCCTTCACGGGCTATGGCCTCGCGAAGTTCAAGTTCAAGGGGAGGAACATCGTCTTCATGGGCATCATGTCGACGATGATGATACCTTTCGAGGCTGTCATGATCCCCCTCTATCTCACGGCCGTGAAGCTCGGCCTCCAGGACTCCTATGCCGGCCTCATCCTGCCCTTCCTGACGAGCGCCTTCGGCGTCTTTCTGATGCGGCAGTACCTCCTCGGCTTCCCCGACGAACTCCTGGACGCGGCCAGGATAGACGGCTGTTCCGAGCCGCGGATCTACCGCAGCATCGTGTTCAAGAACGCGAGGCCAGCCGTGGCAACCCTCGCTATCCTGGCCTTCCGTGGCCAGTGGGACAATCTCCTCTGGCCGCTGCTCATCACGCAGTCGGACAGGCTCAAGACGATTCCCTCCTATATCATTCGCTACACGGCCGATCTCACCGCCGACGAGGGCACTATGATGGCGGTCGCTGTCATCGCGGCGCTCCCCGTGTTTCTCCTTTTCTTCTCCATGTCCAAGTATTTCCTCCAGGGGGCCGGCGTCTATTCCGGAAGCAAGACATGATCGATCTCTATATTTTCGACGAGGGCGGCGTCCTCATTCGCAACCACATGGTCCTGGGCGGGGTGGCTGCCGCCCTGGGTATGGAACGCGACGCCCTCTTCGCACTTCTGCCGCCAGAGCTGAGCCTCGTGTCCAACGGGGAAATCGGCTCCGAGGAATTCTGGCGGCGCTTCGAGGCGCGCACCGGCATCAGGGCAGAAAAGAACTGGTGGTCCGAATGCTTCAAGCCCACGCGCGACGAGCCAACCTTTTCTCTCGTGCGGGAACTGGCGATGAAGGCGAGGATAGTCTGCGGCACGAACACGATCGACTGCCACCACATCATCAATGAAAGCCTGGGGATGTATGAGCCCTTCCATGCGGTCTACGCCTCCCACCTGATGCACCTGAGCAAACCCGATCCCCGTTTCTGGGAGAAAATCCTCGCCGACGAGGGCGTGGCCCCCGAGCGGGCTTTTTTTACCGATGACAGCCCGAAGAACGTGGAAGCCGCGCGCGAGCTCGGCATTCAGGCCTTCCTCTATACCGACGCCGATTCGCTGAGGAGGGACCTCCTCTCGGTAGGGGCGGCGCTGTGACAAGGCCGCTGGTGTTCGGTGTCGATGGAGGAGGGACGAGCACGAGGCTCCGTATCGCCGATGGCGACAATCGCGCGCTCTGGGAGGGGAGAGGAGAGGGGGTCAACCCGAACGCCGTGACCTTGGCGGTTGCCGCCGAAAGGCTTGGATCGCTCTTTTCGGCAGCCTTTGCGGCCACGGGTTTCAAGGCTGGCGATTTCAGCGCCGGCTGCCTGGGCGTCGCCGGTGCCGACCGGAAACCTGAGCAGGCCGAACTGGAAGGCATTCTGCGCAGTCAGATGGGTTTTTCCTGCTCCCTGCGGATCACTTCGGATCCCGACATCGCCCTCGTCGGCGGACTCAAACGCCTCGAAGGCTATCTCCTCATCGCGGGAACGGGCTCCATCGCCATAGCCCGGCTCGAGGATGGCGAAAGGTTCAGGGCGGGCGGCCTGGGGCATTTCCTCGGCGACGAGGGTTCGGCGTTTTTTTTGGGCTTCCAGGCTGTGCGACGGGCTCTGCGCTCGGCCGAAGGGCGCGACCTGCCCACGGCCATGCTGGAGCCTCTCATGGAAAGATTCGAGCTCAAGAACGCCTCGGAATTTGTGCCCCTGATCTATCGCCGATTCGACAAGGCGGGCCTCGCGGGAGCGGCCGAGATAGTGGAACGGTTCAGGGCGGCCGGCGACCCGCTTGCCATATCGATCATGGAAGAATCGCGCGAAGGGCTGGTGGATCTCGTCGTCTCGGTTCGCGCTCAAGCCTTGGGCAGGATCGCTTCACCCCGCATTCTTCTGAGCGGCGGATTGTTCGAGCACAACGCCTGGCTGAAGGCGGCGGTCATCGAAGGTCTCGCAAAAAAATGCCCCGAAATCGCGCCGGCTGAAGCCTTGGAAAGCGCGGTATTCGGGGCATGCATGCTCGCCCTGGGCGAGTTGGGCAGCTGAGCGAGCCTGCCAGCGTGGCGAGCTTTACTCGCCTTCCCTGACTATTTCAATCTTGATTCCCTCGTTGGCTTCGGCCGTCTCCTTGGGCGGAACCGTCACCTTGAGGATGCCGTTCTTGAACACGGCCTTGACCTTTTCCTGGTCGAACTTGTCGGCGGGAACATAGTACTTCTGCTTCTCGATGTCCTTGAGCTTGAGCCTGCGCTTGAAATAGCGGATGCCCTCGAGGGGGGGCTCCATCTCTATCCTGGCAGAGAAGACCATGTAGTCGCCCTGGAATGAAAGCGTGATGCCCTTTTCCTCAAAGCCTGCCACGGCGAATTCGAAGACGATGGATCGCTCGGCAGTGAGGTAGATGTTCATGGGCGGATAGGAAAAGTTGGGATAATAGTCGGCGTTTTCATCGGATTGTGCATCGAACCAGGCACCGCCCGACGTGCCGCCAGAACCGTGAGCCTCGCTGTTCGCGCCGAAGCCTCCCATGGGGTTGGGGCCGCAGCCGTCAAATCCCGGGGGGGCGAAGTCCTTCATTTTTTCGCCAAAATCCTTGGCCGCCTCGAATACATCGTCCAGTATGGATCCGATGTCCACATAGGTTTTGTTTCCTTTCATGTCTTCCTCCTTGAAGGAATGTGGAATGCCGTCTCTGCGCATTCCCTTGTTGGATAGCCGACGGCCTTAAGGCCCTTCGGCTTCGGTCGCTCCCCCTTGGGCGAAGCGATCGTCATTGAAACTAAAATACCAATTTCGGCGGCGGAAAGCAACAAAAGGGGCTGCCGGCGATTTTGTCGTCGGCAGCCCCTGAACAAAAGAAAGCGGTCAAAAACTCACTTTTTAGCCGGGTAGAGGAGAGGATAATCGTTGGCCATGCCGATTGCGACGAGATCCGCGGGGCCGACGCTCCAGTTGCCGATCGGCGCCACCGTGACGGCCTCGGTCTGGCCCTCGAACCACTTGAGGAGGAAGTAGCGCAGATCCTTCGTCGTCGCGCCATTTACCAGCTTCATGGTCCGGATCGTCGTGGCGTCGATGCCGGCGCCCTTCTCGAGGTGGCCGCCGCCGCCTGAACCCCTGTAGGAGTTGATGGCGACCGTGTAGGTCTCGTCCGGGTTGAAGATCCGGCCATCGGACATGGAGGTGATGGTCACTTTCTGCCCGACAGGCTGGGTGACATCGACAAAATAGTTGATGCCGGCGGCGGAGTCGTGGTTGTAGTAGCGGGTCTGGGTCGTGGCGGTGTTGTAGCGCGCGTCGAACACGAGCTTGCCTTCCTTGTCCTTCTGGAAGGCGATGAGGTGGTTGCCGTCGTTCGGCATGGTGTCGAACCAGAACTGGTAGGAATACTCGAGGAAGTTCTTCACCTGCTTGCCCGTCATCGTCATCGTGTAGAGGAAGTTCTCATACACGTAGAGGTTGAACATGTCGCGAACGTAGAGGGTTCCGTCGACGCTGGTGGGAATCTTGGCGTCAGCCGAGAGGGGAGCCACGAAAGAGATATCGGCGGGAGCGAGGCCCATGGCGGGATCCTTGGAGAGATCGAGCTGGATCCTGTGGATGAGGTCGACGAAAGCCGAGTCGCCGAACATGGATTCGCGGGTGGTGATCACGCCGTCCATCTTTCCGATGGGACGATCGACCCATTTCTTGATCGCATCGAAGCCGCCCTGGAACTGGGCGGTGAAGCCGGGATCGGCCTTGTACTGGGCAACGTCGACGAGGCCGCCGCGCACTCTCTTGTCCCAGACGCCTTTTTCGGCGTTCCAGTCGAGCATGAGGTTGACGACGGGGATCTTGCGCGCCGCGTTGAGGGCGCCATAGATGTAGACGGTCTTGCCGTTCGGATCCTTGACCTCAAGCTTCTTCTTCGTGGCGGGATCCCAGCCCATGCCGTCCCAGCCCGAGTGGTCGTGGCCGACAAAGATCATGTCGAAGCCGGGAACCATCTCGGCGACAACCTGGGACGCGTTTTCGTTAAAGCGGGTGTCCTTTTTGACGTTGCCATAGGTGTAGTCGACGCCGGCGTGGAAAAGGCCGATGAGGACGTCGGGCTTTTCCTTAGCCTGGATGATCGGCACCCATTTCTTGGCGCTTTCGACCATGTCCTCAAATTCCATGCCCGTCCAGAATTGGGGAGGAAGCCAGTCGGGCACTTTCGGGGAGATCATGCCGAGGATGGCGATTTTGACACCATTCTTTACGACGATGGAATAGGGGGTGAAGTAGGGGGTTCCGTCGGGCTTCACGGCGTTGGCGCAGAGGACAGAGGCCTGTACTTCTTCGTACAGCTTGTCGTAGACGGCGTGGCCGGCTTCAATGTCATGGTTGCCGACACCGATGGCGTCGAATCCCAGATAGTTGAGGGCCTGGCTCCAGATATGGGGGCCATCCGTCTTTTCGAAGTTGGAGTAATAGACGGTGGGCTGACCCTGGAGAGAGTCGCCGTTGTCGAGCAGCACCACGTTGGGGTTGGCCGCCCTTTCTTCGGCGATGAGGCTGGCTACCTGGGCGAGGGATGTCGTCAGGGGTTTGGCGTTGACAAAATCGTAGGGGTATATGACCCCATGGATATCCGATGTCTCGATGAAAGTCAGCGTAACGCTCTTTTGGGCTGGTGCCCCCTGGGCGAAAACCGACAGCGAAAGCAGCGTGATGCACAGTACCAATGCGATTCGTTTCATGATACCTCCTTGAGGAAATGAACTACGAAATCAACGGATCTATCGTACTTCAATTCCCGCGAGCGCGCAAGGAAAAATCGAACTTCATTCAGATATGGATGGCTCTGCCGAGTCCCGCCTTGGCCGCTTCCATGATGCCTTCGGAGAGGGTGGGGTGGGCATGGATCATCTCCGCCACTTCTTCGAGGGTCAGCTCGGACTCGGATGCCAGGAGGAGTTCATGGATGGTGTCCGTGGCTCCGGCGCCTACGATGGAAGCCCCCAGTATCGCGCCTGTCGCGGGCGAGAAGACGATCTTGACCTGCCCTTCCGGCGCTTCGGTCGCCACTGCCTTGCCGATTCCCTTGTAGGGGAATCGGGCCACCTCGAACCGGACGCCCAGCTCTCCGGCTTTCTTCTCGGAGAGGCCGAAGGAGGCGACTTCGGGTTCGCAGTAGACGGCGCTCGGTATGACATAGGGGTTGATCCTGGCGGCCGAGGCTTCGGGGCTGCCCTTGAGCAGATGGGCGATATGCTCGACGGCAATCTCTCCTGCCTTCGACGCCACATGGGCCAGCTGCGGCTGTGTCGTTATGTCGCCGATGGCGTAGATGCCTGCGGCCGATGTTTCGTAGTAATCGCCGGTCTCGACGTAGCCCCTCGTCATCCTGACGCCGAGGGATTCCAGACCAATGCCCTCGGTGTTGGGAGATCTTCCCACCGATACCAGCACCTTGTCGGCCTCCAGTGTGGCCGAGCTTCCATCGGCCAGGATGACCGACATCAGCGCCTTGCCTCCGCTGGCTGTCACCTTCTCGGCTTTCGCCGAGGTATGGATTTTGACGCCGCGGGAAACGAAGGCTTTCTCCACGATCTTCGCCGACTCCGGATCCTCGAGGGGGAGAACCTGATCGAGGAGTTCGACCACCGTGACCTCGACCCCGAAGGCGTTCATCACATAGGCGAATTCCATGCCGATAGCTCCCGCGCCGAGGATGATCAGGCTCAAGGGCAGGCTGTCGGACATGAGAATGCCCGTTGAAGAGAGTACGGTTTTCTCGTCGATCATGAATCCGGGGATGGAGCGCGGGCGGGAGCCGGTGGCGAGAATCAGGGCTTTCCCCCGGACGATTTCCTTTTCCCCCGCATTGTCGACGAGGATGCTCCTGGAATCGGAAACGACGCCGAAGCCCTTTATCAGTTCAACTTTGTTTTTCTTGAGAAGGAACTGGACACCCTTGGACAGCCTGTCGGCGGCCAGTCTGGAGGAGCGCCATACTTTCGAATAATCGAATCCCGAGATGTCGACTTTCGCCCCCGCCCGCTCGAGGAGGGCCTTGCCCTCATGGAAAAGCCCGGCCTGATGGATGAGGGCCTTGGAAGGGATGCAGCCGATATTGAGACATACGCCGCCCGGAGTATCCTTCTCGATGACAGCCACGCTCAATCCCAACTGGGCCGCCCTTATACCGGCGACATAGCCGCCGGGACCGGCGCCAAGAATCACGATATCAAACGAACGTTCCTTCATGCTGCTCTCTCCTTGGTCAACCATGCAGGATTTGTGGGTGGAAAATAGTTCAAGGCTGCTTCGCCTTCTTCATGCCTGTGCCAGTATCCTACTGTTTTCGAAAAATCGCCAGCATTATTACAGCAAAGCCCGGAAGGGATTCTCCAGCAGGGCCGCGAGGTCGGCGAGGAATCGCGCTCCGGTTGCCCCATCAATGGTTCTGTGGTCGCATCCCAGGGTGAGGGAGATGGTGCGCGCGGCTACTATGGCGCCATCGGCATCGACCACAGGCTTTTTCACCAGCGCGCCAACGGCCAGTATGGCCGAAGCGGGAGGGTTGATGATGGCGGTGAATTCGTCGATGCCAAAGCCGCCGAGATTCGTCACCGTGAATCCTGCGCCTTCGTATTCATCCTGCGAGAGACCCTTGTTCCTCGCCTTTTCGATGAGGGCCGCGAATTCGCTCTCTATCTGCAGAATGCCCTTGGCCGCGCAGTCCCTGACCACGGGCGTGACAAGCCCATCCGGCAGGGCGACCGCCAGCCCGATGTCGATGACATTTCTCTGCTCGATGGCGTCGCCCTTCCAATACACATTCATTTCGGGATGGACGGCCAGCGCTGCCGCGGCGAGCTTTGCGATGATGGCGTTGTACGATATCGGGCTTGTGCGTCCCGCGTTGACCGAGGCTCTCGCGTTGAAGAGATTTTCCGCGAGGATCTCTTTTTTGAGATAGTAGTGGGGCGCGCTGAAGAAGGATTCGCTCAGGCGCCGCGCGATGACGGCGCGTTTCCCTGAGACGGGAATGCTGCCGGAAGGCGCGCGCGCGGAGGCTGCCGATGTGGCTGAGGCTGTTGAGAGAAGGCTGCTCCCCTCAGGAACGGGAGCCTCGGCGAAGGCCAGTACATCCTTCTCCGTCACTCTGCCTTCGGGGCCAGAACCCCGAACGCGCCTGATGTCCACCTGCCTTTCGCGCGCGACTTTCCTTGCGAGGGGCGAGGAGGGGGGGTAGGCCGCCGGCACGGCGGGGGCCTGCGCCGGAACGGCCGGGGCTTTTGTCGGCGCGGCGGGCGATGCTGCGGGGCTCGGCACCGGGCCGGGAACGGCAGCAGGGGCAGGAGCGGCAACAGCAGGGGCAGGAGCGGCCTTGCCCTCGAGGAGCAGTGGCCCGGGATCCTCGCCGGCCTTTCCAATGACCGCTATTGTCTCGCCTACGGCTGCCTTCTTTCCCGCCTGGACTACTATCTTCAGAAGCACAGCGGAGGAGGGGGCTTCGTAATCCATGCTCGCCTTGTCCGTCTCCACTTCGCAGAGAAGATCTCCCGCGGAAAACGCATCGCCTTCGGCCCTCTTCCACTTCGCAATCGTTCCTTCCGTCATCGTCGGAGAAAGGGCTATCATCATGAGTTTCTGGGCCATATCAGAGATCCTCCCTATACAGGACGCGACCGGCCGCCCCAATGATCTTGGCCGCCGAGGGCTGGGCCGCGAGTTCGAGGGCATGGTTGTACGGCATAGGCACATCCTCGCCGGAGACAAGCTCCACTTGGGCATCGAGCACGTCGAAGCAGTTCTTGGACACGAGCCACGCGATGTGCGATCCAACGCTCGCATAGGGCCAGGCTTCTTCGACGACAATGCAGCGCCCTGTTTTCCGTACGGAAGCATAGAGGCTTTCCTCATCGAGGGGACGAAGGCTTCGTATGTCGATCACTTCCGCTGAAACGCCTTTTTCGGCGAGCCGGTTCGCGGCTTCCAGTGCCATCTTCAAGGGTTTGGAATAGGTTATGATCGTGAGATCCGTCCCCTCCCTCGCGATTTTCGCTTTGCCGATAGGCACGAGGAACTCTTCGTCAGGCACCTCGCCCTTCCAGGAATACATCATCTCGGACTCGAGCATGACGACGGGATTGTCGTCGCGTATCGCGCTCTTGAGGAGGCCATACGCGTCTGCCGGCGTCGCCGGGGCGACAACCTTCAAACCTGGGACATGGGCCCAGTAGGATGCCAGGTCCTGCGAATGCTGGGCTGCCAGGTACTCGGCCGGGCCGTTGGGTCCCCTGAACACGATGGGAACGGAAAGCTGGCCTCCCGACATCTGGCGCATCTTGGCAGCGTTGTTCACCACCTGGTCCAGCGCGAGGAGGGCAAAGTTGTGCGTCATCCACTCGACTACCGGACGCAGGCCGGCGATGGCCGCCCCGACGCCGAGCCCGGTGAATCCCAATTCGGAAATCGGCGTATCGCGGATCCTCTCGGGGCCGTATTTGGCGAGGAGGCCCTTGGATACCTTGTAGGCGCCATCATATTCCCCAACTTCCTCGCCCATGAGGAAAACTTTTGGGTCACGGGTCATCTCTTCATCCAGCGCCCTGTTGAGCGCATCCCTATAGGTCATTTCAGACATTGTATCCTCCTCATGCCAGCATGTCGGCGTAGAGTTCGCCCGGGGCCGGTTCAGGGCTCGTCTCTGCGAATTGCAGGGCTTCCTCGACGACAACGTCGACGCGGGAGGAAATAGCCTCCCATTCCTCCGGGGAGATCAGCTTTTCGTCCTCGAGCCTTCCCTTCAGGAAAAGGATAGGATCCCGCTTCCTGTATTCGCCCACCTCATCGCGGGTCCTATATTTCTGGGGATCGCTCATCGAATGCCCCTTGTAGCGGTAGGTCCTGGCTTCGATGAAGGAAGGCTCGCCCTTCCTTGCGGCGGCGACAGCGGCCGAAACCACCTCGTTCACTTCCACCACGTCCATGCCGTCGCAAACGTAGCCCTTCATGGAGTAGGCTGCCGCGGTCGATGCAAAATCGGGCTGGGCCGACACCTTCTTCCAGCTCGTTCCCATCCCCCACTGGTTGTTTTCCACGATGTAGACGATGGGCAGATTCCATATTCGGGCCAGATTGAAGCTTTCGTGCAGGGCTCCCTGGTGGAAGGCGCCGTCGCCGAAAAAGCAGAGGGTGGCTCCCCCTGTTTTTTCATAGGACTGGGACAGGGCGACACCGGTGGCAATGGGAATCTGGGCTCCCACGATGCCGTTTCCGCCCAGCATATGCCGCTTGGCGTCGAAGAAATGCATGGAGCCGCCCTTGCCCCTCGAAACCCCCGTCACCTTGCCGAAGAGTTCGGCCATGAGAGCCTTGGGATCCATGCCGCAGGCGAGGGCATGGCCATGGTCCCTGTAGGCCGTGAGCACATAATCCTTCGCGAGGTCGAGAGAGGAAATAGCCCCGACGGCCACGGCCTCCTGGCCCGTATAGAGGTGGCAGAAACCGCCTATCTTCCTCAATCCGTACATCTGGCCGGCCTTTTCTTCGAATGCCCTGATCAGCTGCATTTCCTCCAGCATGGAGAGCAGCGTGTTTCGCGATAGTGCCGGAAGTTTCGATTTACTCATGGACAACCTCCTCCGTCTTCCCTTCCTTGAGGGGGCTGAACCAGGATACCGATTCTATCAGGGTTTCCATGACGACAAGCTTTTTCGGATCCCCTGCAAACCTCCAGAATACCTCGAGGTGAGGTCCGATAGCCTCGAGCACCTCTGCCGCGAGCCCTGGATCCTGGACAATGGATGCCGTCCCCGTGACGGTAGCGATCCTGTCCAGGCTCTTCGACTGGAAAATCCATGACACGTTGGGGTTGGCATCGAGCTGTTCGATTTTTCTGAAATTCCTGGAGGTAACCGCGTAGAGGGCGCCGGGAAGCCGGGGCAGGAAGATGGGTGTCATCCATCGGGAACGGGGCTTGCCCTTTGCGTCTATCGTCGTGAATATGCCCACGCCCACGTCTCCTACCAGATCCTTTACCTTTGTCATGACGGAATCGTTTTTCATCGTGCCTCCTCGTCGTGCCGACTGGTTTCGGCGACCATCGTCTTCAGTTTTTCGTATACAGGAATGGAAAAAAGCTTGCCCAGATATCCGGACAGCTCAAATGCTTTTGCCGCGCGGGATGCCTCTTGCCCGCCTCCATCGATCCACGCGGCTATCCTGCCTTTTTCGATGCGTAGGGCCGCGGTCCTGCTCCGTGGTTTCAAGAGGACGGAAAACGGAGGAGTTGCCTCCCATATCCATTCGGATGAGGAGAGCCTCCGGCGTTCTGTGTCCAGGAGGGATCTGTCGGCGATCGATGCGGGGAGGGGAGCCGTCGAACTACCCGTCAGATGGAGCGAAATGCCTTCCATCAGGGCATCCAGCGCAATTCCTGGCTTTATCGTCGCCAGGTTCGCCGGATGGGCGGGTACGGAAGGCAGGGAAGCATCGTCGAAGGTTTCCATTCCATGGAGGCTTGCGTGGAGCATGCCCATGTCGGCATCCACGAGGAGGGTGCCGTGGTGTAGCACCCTCCTCGCCCCGAAACGCCTGGCGGTGCCCGACACCTTCTTGCCGGCATGGGGCGAGGAGGGGCCGACGTAGAGGCCGCCGCGCTCCCCCGGCACCACATCGAAACCCTGGGCCGAAATCGCGGCGGCCATGGCGGCGAGTTCATCGTCCTGGGAGTGTAGCTCGCGCGGCACAATCAGGGCCCAGTTCAGGTTGCCGCCATCATGGTAGACCGCGCCGCCGCCCGAAATTCGCCTGAATAGCGGCAGGGTCGCGCCAGACGGCGTTTTGCCGAGCGAGGCTTCGCGCCAGGGATTCTGGTTGCGCCCGATGATGACGGATGGTTCATTGACATAGAAAAGAAGGAGGGCGTCAGGGCCTTCGCATGTATCGAGGAGGACGTTCTCCACGGCCAGGTGGTCAAGAGGAGAAGCGCCATCCAGTCGATAGGTCCTGATCTTCATGTCTATAGAATATAGTAAATATTGCGGTCCGGGGAAATGCGATGCCGTATCTAGCGGATCTGCTTTCCTCCGACCCATACCGACGCGATATTGGGCCTCGTCGTGGTGTAGACGATCTTCTGCAGAATTTTTCCCCCCGTGTCGAGATCGTCCCAGAGCCGGATCGAGCCCTCCGGCGCCCTGGTGTCCACGGCGATGGCGTCGAAGTGGAAGCCGGGGCTGAAGTTGCCTATCGGAAGATCGAGGGCGATGCCGCCTCCGGTCGTCGCGATGTAGAAGGCGTCGCGGAAATCGACCCTGCTGAAGGGCCGTCCGCGCCGTTCCTCAGGCGGGAATCTCGCGTCGTTGCCCGTTTCGAGCATGCGCGAGGCGGCTATCGACTCACGCATAGCCTCGAACATGGAACTGGACGGCCCGCCTGAGACGTCGGTGCCGAGGGCCACGTGCAGGCCCCGCTCGAGGGCAGCGCGCAGAGGGAAGACGGCGCTGGAGAAGTAGGCATTCGACAGGGGGCAGTGCGAGACCGCCGATCCGCGGGCCTTGAATATATCCATGTCGCCCGCGGTGAGGTGGGGGGCGTGGCCGAGCACGCTCTTGCGACCGAGAAAGCCGAAGCTGTCCAGGGTCTCCGTTCCCGTCATGCCGAATCGCTCAATCACGAAGCGGTGTTCCCAATCGCCCTCCGAGCAGTGCGTCTGCACATGGCAGCCGAGCTCCTTCGCCAGGGCTCCAAGACCCTTTAGCGATGCGTCCGTGCAGGAGGGGATGAAGCGCGGCGACACCACGGCCAGGACCCTTCCCTCGGCGTTGTCGGGATTCGCCTTCACGTAGTCGAAGAGGTCGGCCGTGCCGCGGATGGCTTCGTCCGCGGAGGCGTCCCGATAGTAGTCGGGGCACTGCTCCCTGTGGTCCATCGCCACCTTCCCTACGAGAGCCCTCTGCCCTTTTTCCAGGCAGATATCGGCGAGAATCTTGGTGGCGTCCTGGTGAATCGTGGCGTAGTAGAGAGCCGTCGTCGTGCCGATAGCGATGAGGTCGTCGACGAGAAGGGAATAGGTCGCCCGCGCGAAGGCGATGTCCGCGTATCGGGCTTCGAGCGGAAAAGTGTACTTGTTGAGCCATACCTCGAGGGGCACGTCGAGGGCCTGGCCGAGTTGCGGGTACTGGGGAGCGTGCACATGGGTATCGACGAGCCCGGGCAGGAGGTAAGTTCCTTCGGGAAGCCTGACGAGGGTCCCGCCGTCCTGGGCCGATCGCCGCCTCGCTTCGTAGCCGGGATCGCCCGGACTGAGGAGGGATTCGATCACGCCGTCCTTGTCGACCGCGATGAGCGCGTCGGTGAATACGTCGACGGCCTCGCGGCGCGGCATGTGGAAGCCGTTCGCCAGGATCGTCTTGCCTCTCAGATGATTCATGGAAGTCATGCTACGCCTCCGATTCAGCCCTTCATTGCCTGTCCGCGATCAGGCCATGCCGGTCTAAGTCCCGCGCCTTGGCCGCGCGATGGCAGGCGACACGGTGGCCCGGCGCCACTTCAACCAGCCCCGGCTCCTCGGCCTGGCAGTTTACCCCGACCACGGGGC
>PGXP01000270.1 GCA_002839205.1 Spirochaetae bacterium HGW-Spirochaetae-9 | reverse complement strand
GAGTTGCCGTAGTGATACTCGATGCAGTCGTCACCATGGCGAGGACCGTGCTCAAGACCAAGAAAATACTTCCGGTCATCCTCATGGTCTTGGCATTTGCCGCCACCTATGTGTTGAAGTTGAATATCATCATCATAATTCTCAGTTGTGCCGCAATCGGAATCATAGCGGTGCTGGTAGCCTCACACAACGAATCGAAAAAACCCTTCCGAGGAGATGCCGGATGATTCTTCTACAATTGTTCTGGAGCTTTATTCAAATCGGATTGTTCAGCTTCGGCGGGGGATATGCAGCATTGCCGCTGATCCAAGAACAGGTTGTGAATGTCCATGGATGGCTTACCGTACAGGAATTCGCCGACGTGGTGACGATTTCACAGATGACTCCCGGCCCAATCGCTTTGAATGCCGCATCGTTTGTGGGCACCCGTATCTCCGGTATCCCCGGAGCTTTGGTGGCTACATTGGGGAATGTGTTGCCCTCGTTGCTCATTGTCCTGGTCTTGGCCTGGTTCTATTTCAAATACAGGAGCCTACGGGTCATGCAAGGCGTGCTGTATGGCCTCCGTCCGGCGGTAGTCGCCTTGATTGCTTCGGCAGGGCTGTCGATTCTCTTTTTAGCCCTGTTCGGAAACCAAGCATTCCCTTCCTCCACGTCTACCGTATCATGGTTCGCGGTGATCCTATTTGTATTGGGATTCATAATCGTGCGGATCAAGAAGACCAATCCGATCCTGATTATCCTGTCAGGCGGAGTCGTCACAGTCGTCTTGCATATCGCGGGAATTGCCCTGTAACTCCTGGACGTTACTGTTTGGCTACAACAACCTTGTTCTTGCCGGTCCGCTTGGCTTCATACATGGCGTAGTCTGCCCTTCTGATCAAGTCCGTTGAACTTTCATTCGGATGGTGTTCCGCTACCCCCATACTGATCGTGCAATGGACATTATCCCTAAAGGGATTCCCGTCTACAACTTCGCGCAAGGACTCGGCGACTTCAGCTGTCCGGGAGATGCCCATCGACGGAACGAGGACCATCAGCTCGTCGCCACCCCACCGTGCAAGGGTCCCGATCGAACCAAGGGTGTTTTGCAACGTAGAGGCAATATGGATGAGGACTTCATCACCCACCAGGTGTCCCAATGAATCGTTTACGTTTTTAAAGCCATCCAAGTCAATCGCTATTATGGAGAATGGCAAGGATTGGCTGGTATGCCGTTCAATCTCCTCTCCCAGGCATACGTTGAATTTGCGTCGATTCACCAGACCGGTCAGACTATCCCTGGTACTCAACTTCTCAAGATCCATCGTACGTTGCTGTACCTTAATCGAGAGTTCTTCCACCATCTGTTGCTGCATCAACTCTTTCGATCTCGTTTGGCGCACCAACCTGTGGTCGATCAACAATGCGGCGAACAATACCAGGGAAATAATCGATAGGCTTAGAACCAACGAACGGTCGAAGGCTGTCATTGCCGACGGGATGTGGATCTGGAGCGCCAAGGTCATGGGGAAACTGTTCGTGGTGGCAAGCGATAGCACCATATCATCCATCCGGAAGAATCTGATACCACCGCGAATTGTCGCCGAATTATCTTCAAGAGCAGATATCCGGTTGTAAAACGGAACTTCCGAGACACTGCCGGATTGCATGTCGACCGCAGGAAACCCGGAGACCGGATTATTCCAGAGAGCGAACAGCGTTCCGTTGGTGTCGTAGAAAATTGAAGAGACCATGCCAGGAACAGCCGAAACGGAGAGTTGGTCGTAGAACCGTTCCGTTTCCACTACCAAAGCCACCACTGCCCGGACAGAACGCTTCTTGTCCATGAGGCTGCGACTAAGTACCATGTGTTTCGCTCCATGGTGGGTATAGGACAACATGGCGAACGGCAGCCCTTGTTCGAAATGGGCACGAAACATGGCAGTGCGGGTTTGCTCGAGTTCCAAGAAGTCGGTATGGTAGCTGGAATATATCTTCGATCCGTCGGCGGACAGTATGCAGACACCTTCCAATTCATCAT
>PGXP01000011.1 GCA_002839205.1 Spirochaetae bacterium HGW-Spirochaetae-9 | reverse complement strand
ACGCCTGGCACTATGAAACCATAAAAGACCTGCCGATGCTGCTGTCGCAGTACCCAATGACACTTGCCGAAACAGCATCGATTTTCTCCGAAACGCTTGTGTCCAACGCTGCGATGGCCGAGCTCGACCAATCCGCGAGGCTGCCGCTCATCGAAATGCATTTGCAGGATGCGTGCCAGGTCATCGTCGATATCCTTTCGCGTTTCTATTTCGAGAAGGCTGTCTTCGGTGAGCGGCTTTCGAGCGAAATCGGTCCCGACCAGTTCAGCGCCCTCATGCTCGATGCCCAGGCGAGGACCTACGGCGAAGGTCTCGATCCCGGGAAGCGCCATCCCTACATGTGGGCAGTAAAAGGCCACTACTACATCCCTTCGCTCTCCTACTACAACTTCCCCTATGCCTTTGGCCAGCTCTTTGGCCTCGGACTCTATGAACGGTACAAGTCGGAAGGACCGGGCTTCGCGCAGGCCTATCGCCAGCTCCTCGGAGAGACAGGTTCCGCTTCGGCCGTGGATGTAACGAGGAAAGCGGGGTTCGACATCGAAAAGCCTGAGTTCTGGCTCTCTGCCCTCTCCGTCTTCGAACGGCAGACGATGGAATTCGAAAATCTCGTTGCCGACGTCTTAGGCAAGTAGCCTTTTCCCCGGAGGGGAAATATGGATTTTTCAAGAACCTTCCTGGAAAGGAAATCGGTGCGGGCGTACGAGGAAAGACCCCTGCCTGCGGACGTGAAGGCCAAGGTGCTGGAAGCCGTGCTCAGGGCTCCCACGGCCGGCAACATGATGCTGTATTCCATCCTCGAAATCGATGACCAGGCGCTCAAGGACAAACTCGCCGAAACCTGCGACCATCAGCCCTTCATCGCCAAGGCTCCCTGGGTACTTGTTTTTCTCGCCGACTACGCCCGGATGATGGCTTTCTTCGAAGCGAGCGGGGTAGGGGAGCGCTGCCGGCGCGAAGGCAAAGCCCTCGTCAAGCCGAGGGAGTCCGACCTCCTCCTCGCCAGCTGCGATGCCCTGATCGCGGCCCAGACTGCGGTTTGCGCCGCGGAAAGCCTGGGGCTCGGATCCTGCTATATCGGCGATGTGATGGAAAATTGGGAGACGCACCGCGACCTGCTCGCTCTGCCTCGCTATACCTTCCCGATAGCCATGCTCTGCCTAGGGTATCCTACGGCACAGCAGGCGGCACGAGTCCAACCCGCGCGTCTGCCAGCGCCGATCATAATCCAGAAGGATCGATATGCCTTGCCCTCCGCCGAGGTCCTGGCGAGCCTCTATGCGGGCGAGGGTTATAATGCCTTTACGCCTACAGCCGCCGCGGAAAATCCAGGCCAGGCGCTCTATGCCCGGAAGTTTTCGGCCGATTTCAGTCTCGAGATGCGCAGGAGCGTCGCCTCGATGCTCGAAGACTGGCGCTGAATCACTGCAACTTTCCTCTGCACAGAATGGGAATTTCCTCCACGACATCATCGCCCGAAATGAGCGTGGCAGAATCGTAGAGATTGCAGACGGGGCATATGTGGACGGGGATGATTCTAAGTTTTTCGCCGATACTGACCTTTTCCCTGAATTCCCTGTCATAGATGATGGCATGCTCGTCGTAGACGGCGAAAATATGGACAGAAGGGAACTCCCGTATCGTGCCCTTGCCCGGGGTGGCGCAGATGCCCTTCGTCCTTTCCTGCATTGTCAGGCCTTTGGCGCCTACATCCATGATCACCCTTTCGGCCGTTGGCTTGGATATGACAGTGGCGAGGACGGTTGCGGCGCAGCGATCCAGAGTGCCGATGGCATGCGCCTGGGAAGCGTCCATGAAGACATAGGTGCCGGGGCGCAACTCGGTGATGCCCTCAAGAATTTCGAAGCGGTTCATCAGCGATGGGGTCGAGCCTATACTCACCACTTCCGGCTTCATGCCCTTGCCCTCCGCGAGGTCGGCAAAGCGCAGGGTTCGCCTCTGGCTCTCCAGAAAGATGCGGCCACATTCCTCCGTATCCTTGGCGCTGTAGCTGTGGCCGTCATGGGAGAATATGCCCCTGAAATGGACATGGGGAGATCTACGCATAGTTTCCAGTAGATCCAGGAAATCCTTCTCCTCGATGATCCCCGATCTGTTCTCGCCCACCTCGATCTCGATGAGGACATTGGCGGGCTTGGCGGCTGAAGCAAATACCCGTTCCGCATCCTGGACCTGGCAGGGGCTGTCCACACCGAATGCTATTGTGGAGGTCTCGGCCACTCTGCGGATTCGCTCCAGCTTCTTTTCTCCCACTATTTCATTCGCTATGAAGATGTTGTCGAGGCCATTGGCCGCCATCACCTCGGCCTCGCCTACCTTGGCGACGGCGATGCCCACGGCTCCCAATTCCTTCTGGAGCCTGGCGATGTAGGGCATCTTGTGTGTCTTGGTGTGGGGGCGAAGCGCCACCTTCCGGCTGTCGGCCCAGTCCTGCATGAAGCGCAGGTTGTCGAGCATGATCTCGCGGTCTATGAGGAGGCTTGGCGTGTCCAGTTCCCAGTACTTCATCTTTGTCGACTCCTTCCTGAAGGCAAGGACAGCCTATCTTCAGTGATCGGATTTCAGCCCCGCGCCGCACATGGGAATGAGGCTGTCGAGCGCCGATCCCCTCCGTTCACGGTAGGACAGGCAGGCGGCATAGGTGGCAGCCGTCGTGTGTTCGCAGTAGATCCCTTTCCTGGCCAGGGCTGACCTCGCATCCAGGATCCTGTCCTCGGGCGCGATGATTACCTCGACGCCGTGCCTGTAGATCAGTTCGAGGATGGCTTCGCCGCGCATCGGCTTGCCTATCGCGATCCCCTCGGCAAGGGTCGGCGAGGGACGAATGGCCGCTGGCTTCCGCTCGCCCTTCCCCCAGGCTTTCGCTATGGGATCGCAGCCTTCGCTCTGAACCGCCACTACATGGGGCATCTTTTTTATGGCGCCGGCGGCCAGGAGTTCCTCCAGCCCCTTCATCGCGCCCAGGAAGAGAGTGCCGTTCCCCAGGGGGATGAAGAGAGTGGAAGGCATCCGTCCCAACTGCTCGAAGACTTCGTAGACATAGGTTTTCGTCCCTTCGAAAAAGAAGGGATTGAAGACGTGATTGGCATAGTAGACGCCCTCGCGCTCCACTTTTTCACGGCATACATCGGCGCAGTGGTCTCTGGTTCCGGGAACGATATTCACCCTGGCGCCGTGGGATTGGATCATGGCGATCTTGCCGGGCGAGGTGCCTTCGGGCACAAAAATTTCACAGCCGATTCCTGCTTTGGCGCAGTAAGCCGCTATGCTGTTGCCAGCGTTCCCGCTCGAATCCTGGACGACGGAATCCACGCCGATCGCCTTGCAGTGCGCCACGAGGAGGGCGGCGCCCCTGTCCTTGAAGGAGAGGGTGGGCATGAAATAGTCCATCTTGAGGAGAACTTCTTCATTCAGGCGTATGATGGGCGTCATGCCTTCGCCTAGGCTGATGTTCTTCCAGCTATCCGTCTCGAGGGGGAGGAAAGACTTGTAGCGGAAGAGGCTCCACTCGGTCCTGTCGATGAGGCCTGGTTCGAATCGCGGCGGGATAAAATCCAAATTCCAGAGACCGCCGCATTCGCATTTCGTCCTGCGCGTCGCCGCGCTTTCCCTGTGGCCGCAGCTAGTGCAGACAAATTCCATCGATATCAGTCCTTTGCCGCCATTTCAGCGATGGCCGATACTTCGGCCACGGCTTCTATCTCGACGAGGCATCCAAAATGAAGCCTGCCGGTCGGCACGATCACCCTTGCCGGCTTGTGGGTACCGAAGAACTCGGCGTAGACCGCATTGACGCTATCCCAGCCATCCATATCGGCGATATAGACGCGGCAGAGAACAACGCTGTCCCGTCCGAGCCCAGCCTCCCGCAAGACTCTGTCCAGATTGGCCAAAGCCTGTCGCGCATGGGCTTCCATGCCCCCTTCGGGGAGACGTCTCGTATCGGGATCGATCGAAAGCTGGCCCGATACATAGAGCATCCCGTTCGAGACGATGCCGGGCGAATAATGTCCCTTGTTTTCGGCGAGGTACCGTGGCGCGACCTTTTTCATCATCGTCCTTCAATCAATACGGAGCCAATATGGCGAGGACCTTGTCCTTGCCCAGGGTGCCGAGGAAACCGGCCAGCCGGGGTCCCTGATCCTTGCCGACAAGGGCCTGGTAGGCTGCCTTGAAGAGAGTCTTGCCATCGGTTCCCGCCGCGGTGGCAGCGTCGTAGATCGCCGCCGCGATTGCCTTTTCGTCGGCGAAACTCTCGAGCCTGGCGACGACGTCGTCGCGCAGGTGGAGGACAGCCGCCAGCTCCACTCCCGCAAGTTCAGTTTTCTCGCCCGGCTGCCTCACGCGGAAACGGAATTCCTCCGGGGCGCACTCGTTCACCCAGTACCAGGCGCGCTCCGACCTGCTGCGGATGCCTGCCATCTGGGAGGGCTTGATACCGGGAAGCGCAGCCAGCACCTGCTCCACATCGCCCTGGTAGATGAGAAGAAGACTGGAGAGATGCCTGAAAGGCACCTGGTAGGGCACCTCGGCCGGCACCTTGTCCACTTGCGACAGTTCATAGATGCGGCGTTCCCTCTCCTCGGAATCCTCGTCCTTCGCCTTCTCGATGCCCCAGTAGATGCGTTCGGTCTTGTCGTAGTCCTCGTAGATCTTGATAACATCGAGGTCGAAGCTGATGACGAATTCAGTGTTCGGGCGTGTTCCCGCGAAGAGGTAACGCACGAGCTCGGGCTGATAGACGCGCAGCAGGTCGGGAAGGTCGACGACCTTGCCCTTGGAGGAGGACATTTTGCCCGGCGAGCCTTTTATCCCGATAAAGTCGTAGCGGAAGGTCACGGGAGGCTTACGTCCGTATACATCCTCGACGACATGCTTCGATGTGTCGAAGGATCCGCCCTGGGAGTGGTGATCCTTGCCCGCAGGCTCGAAGTCCACGCCCTCATGGTTCCAGCGCATCGGCCAGTCCACTCGCCATACGAGCTTGGCTCCCTTGAGCGTCCTCAAGTCACCCGTTTCCTTGTGTCCGCATTCGCAGTGGTAGCTCAGGCCCCAGTCGCCATCCCAGCCATCCACTTCCGTCGTGTCCTTCTCGCAGGCTGTGCAGAACACCGAAATTGGCCACCATTCGCCCTGGATCTTGTGGTCTTCATCGCGATACTTGTCGAGAATGGTCTTCAGGTGCTCACGTTTTTCGAGAGCCTGGCGCATGCCCTGGGCATATATTCCCGAGCGATAGCGCTCGGCCTGGTAGAGGAACTCCGGATAAATTCCGACGGCCGGGAGGATGGATTCCACATCCACCTCATGGTGGCGGGCATAGGAGGCGTCACGGCCCCAGGGGTCAGGCACCATCGTGATCGGGAATCGCAGGTATTTTTCAAGCAGTTCGGGTTGGGGCATGTTGAGGGGCACTTTCCTGAAGACATCATAATCGTCCCAGCTGTAGATAAAGCGGACGTTTTTGCCCCGGGCGCGCAGGGCGCGCACGACGAGCTCTACCGAGATCATCTCCCGGAAATTGCCCACATGGACGGTGCCCGAGGGAGTGATGCCCGAGGCGCAGGTATACAGTTCTTTGTCGCCCCATTCGGCGATTATCTTTTCGGCTGTCTGGTCAGCCCAATGCAATGCTTTCTTGGTTTCCATGGAAACAAGTATAGCTTAATCATACTCGCGATGAAAATAGGTCCTTCTGCGACGCGGCTTCCGCGGAGGTCGCGGGATATGCAGCCGCCGATGCGGCACATGGAAATTCGGTCAGAAACTCCGAATGACCCCATCCCGCATCAGGGTGATTTCCAGCCCTCCAGCCATAAGGGCCGTGATGGTTGGCCTCTTCACCAGGCCATCGAGGTGGATCATCGCCGGCGCATCCTCGTCGTAATTGTAGCCGATGGCAAAATGACAGGTACCGTGGGCCTTTTCATCCTCGAGCATCCGGCCAGTGATCAGGGCTTCGGTGTTGAGGCCGATACCGAGTTCCCCGATATGCCGCGCGTTCGTCGCGTAGCGCAGGGCTTCCTCCGGGCTCATGCCTCCCTGACGGACCAGGGATGAAGCCATATCCATGCCCTTTCGCAGCGCAGCCTCGAGGCGTGCCGCTTCGGCTCCGCCCTCGCAGCTCATTACAAATCCCCCTGCAACGGAGCAAGTGATAGGATTTTCTATCACAATGTCGCCCGCAATGTCGGCTATGGAGCCATCGAATACGATGGTCCCTTCGGCCGTCCTGAGGGCTGGCGAAAGAAAAACCTCGCCTGCGGGAAGGTTTCCGCCGGTACCTGGTTTTCCAAAATCCCCGTCATCGATATAGGTCTTACGGCCCTCCACGCCCATGAAGATGTCGGTGCCCGCAGGCGCTGACACCTGGATGCCGACGGCCTCATCGAGGATCGCGGCCAGGTTTTTGGCTCGAGCCCTCATCAAGTCGTAATCGATGGCGACGGTGCGGGAGAACATGTCTATCGTCGCGCCGGGCGACCAGAAGGCGCGCATCTCCTTTGTTCCGTGCAGCAGATAATTGAAAATATGGTCATATTTTCTACCATCGGGAGCCTGGAGCGGCGAGGTAATGCTGTACCTGTCCTTGCCCAGCTTTTCGGCTGACAGCGAGGCCAGCGCGTTGGGTTTTGCGGCGATAGCTTCAAGGATGAAATCCTCGGCGAAGTCGCTCTGCGATTTGACAGGCTGCAGAAGCAGGGTCGCTTGCACGCCTTTGGATGCGGCCGCAGCCTTCAGCGCCTCGGCGATCACTTCCTGCTCGGTTCCGGGGTTGGAAACGATGAGGAGACTCTCGCCGGCCTTCATGGCCAGGCATTCTGCGATGGCCGTTTCTGCCGCTGGCGACAATCCCGTCATGCCGTTTTTTCTCCGCCAGCCCCGCGCTTATAGATGGGCACGCGCGACTGGGGCGCGAGGTCCAGCCCATCCCTCTCCCCTCGTTCAAAATATCGGTATGCTATGCCTGCCACCATGGCTCCATTGTCTCCGCAGAGTGAAAGTGGAGGGAAATGCACTTCAAGATCGCTGCGACCTCCCAGTTGTCGCCGCAGATAGGCGTTGGCCGCCACGCCGCCCCCGGCCACAATCCTGTTGATGCCAGTGTCCTGGGCGGCGAGGAGGAGCTTGGCCAGCAGCATGTCTATCGCAGCTTTCCTGAAGGAAGCGGCGATATTCTCGGGGCTTGCCTCGACATCTGGCCTTCGGAAATTCTCGAGATGATGGATAACAGCCGTTTTGAGCCCCGAATACGAAAGATCGTAACGGTGATTGCCTTTATGGAGGGATGGTGTAGGGAATTTGAAGGCTCTTTCGTCGCCTTTCTCGGCCATTTCGTCGATCACCTGGCCGCCCGGGTACCCATAGCCATAGTGCTTGGCTACTTTGTCGAAGGCTTCCCCCACCGCATCGTCTATCGTTGTTCCAAGGACTTCGATCCTGTCGAAATCATCGGCACGGCAGATGATCGAGTGGCCGCCCGAAACAAGGAGGCCAATGAAGGGATAGGCTATGTCGCCGGCAAGACGCGGCGCATAGAGGTGTGCGAGCATATGGTTGATGCCCTTGAAGGGCTTTTCGAGGGCGAAGGCCATGGCCTTCGCAAAGGAGAGCCCCACGGCCAGCGAGCCGATCAGTCCAGGCTGAAAGGTGGCGGCGATGCCGTCCACCTGCTCCGGATGGATGGATGCACCGCCCAGGGCTTCCCTGACGACGCCCTCAATCCATCGCGTATGCGCGCGGCTGGCTATTTCGGGTACAACACCCTGGTATTGGGCATGGAGGGGAATCTGTGTGGCAACGATGTTCGAAAGCACCTTTCTGCCATCTTCCACCACCGCTGCCGAACACTCATCGCAGGAGGATTCAATCCCCAGGACGAGCATCGTCGTGTTCCGACGCGTTCTCTCCGACCGCGTTCCTGATCATGTATTTGGAGATTGTCGAAAGGGAGTAGCCTTCCTCGTAGAGCTGGGGGTAGATGTCCATGAGGGTTTGGGCGAGTTCCGCAGACCAGACATGGCCAATAAGCACGGAGGCACCTTTGGCCGAGGCTATTTTTTTGCCCTCATCGAGAGCGTGGAGGATGGATTGCTTATCGCCGGTGTTGTCAAGAAACACGTCACGCTCCCAATATGGTATGGATAATTCCAGGCACAGAGCCGCAGTGGCTGTGCCCGCAACCGTCCTGGAGTCAAGATAATAGATACCACGCCTTTTGGCAAGATCGAGGAGAGCCCCCATAAGAGGCTCATGCCTCGTTACTGCCGATCCCATGTGGTTGTTCATGCCGACCGCTCCCTGAAGGCTGTCCAGATTACCCGTGGCTACAATGCTCGCTTCCTCCCTCGACATTCCGAGAAGAATCGCCCCCGGTCCAGGATCGTTGCCTCTAAGCGCCTGCATGGGCTGGTGCAATATGACTTCCTTCCCGGCCTCGGCGGCCAGCCTCGCAGCTTCCACGCTCTGATCCACCTGAGGCAGTACCGCGATCGTCAGGGGGAAGGGAAGTGCGAGGAAAGGCCTCAGTTGCTCCAGATTGTATCCGGCGTCATCGATGACGATGAGGAGGGTGGGTTTGCGCCCCTCCTTGAGCATTTCCTCGCGAACGCTGAGCACATAGGATTCGGCCCGTGGCTTTGAGGGCAGGGGGGGCTGGATGGTCAGGTCTGGCTTATTGCCGCTTTGTTTCGCCGTTTTTTCGACAGGTTTTTCCGCATTGTCATTTTTCTTCTCAGTGACAGGAAGTGCCATATCGGTCTCCGCCGGAAGGAGGTCCTCGTAGCCTTCAGGCAGTTCTATGCCTTCAGGCAGTTCTATATGGTATTCGGGCAGTCCATAGGGCCAGATAGTCGTGGAAGGAAGAGAGGGCTGCACTATTTTTTCTGATTTTTGACGGGCGATCAGCGCCACAGCCACCGTGATGGCCATGGCAAGCGCAACAAAAGCCGCCATCCTGTGGATGGTCCAGCTTTTGTTGTTGCGAAAAGCCTTTTTTCTTACCCCGGTGCGTTTTTTCTCTGCCACGCGGGAATACTATCGAGGCGGAGAACTTTGGACAAGCACAAACCAGGCTGGAAACGAGATCCGCGCCGCTGTCAGGCAGTCATGCAGAGGTAGCCTTTGGCCGCTTCGGTTTGCATTTTGCCCAGGGCTTTTTTTTCGATATGGCGGACCGTCTCCGGGGAGAGACCCATCTCGCCCCCCATCTGCTTGAGGGAACGGCGCTTGCGCCCGCCTATCTCGTAGCGCTGGTTGATAACCTTCCTTTCCCTTTCCCCGAGCACCGAGAGGAGTCTTGAAGTCTGCTCCTTGACAATGTAATCGCCAAACAGTTTTTCCGGCGAGTAGGTATAATCTTCGTAGTAATCGAGGAGATCGACCTTATCCTGGTCCACCTGCGATTCAAAGCCGCAAATTCTTTCGGAGAATACCAGGACATCGTTGAGCTTTTTCTCGGTGATGCCCAGCTTTGTCGAAATCTCCCTCGTCGTAGGCTGTCTGTCCAGAACCTGACTCATGATGCTCTTTTCAGCCTGCACTTTTCGAATGAGCTCTTCTTTCCTGTGGGGGAGGCGAATGGCTCTTCCGGTGTTCACCAGTGAGCGTCCTATCGACTGGCGAATCCACCAGGCGGCGTAGGTTGAAAATTTAACCTTTCTTGTTCCGTCAAATTTTTCGGCGGCCTTCATAAGGCCGATATTGCCTTCCTGTATGAGGTCGATGAGGCTGAGTGAGGGATTCCACATGGACCTGGCAATGCGCACCACGAGCCTGAGATTAGCCTCGATGAGACGTTTCATGGCAGATTTGTCGCCTTGTGCTATCTTGCGCGACAAATCCTCCTCTTCTTCCCTTGTTAGAAGCGCGATACCCTTAATGGATACAAAATAGCTGGAGAGGCATTCATCGTTGGCTGCAAGGTTAAGCATGGTAGTCCTCCTGAAAAAAGAGAAGCAATCGCCATGCCATAAATGAATAAATCGTATAAAAATTATATGTCATTATATTATATAGAAAAATTATCGATGGTAGTATTCTCTGTGCCATAATCAGCACGTGAGAAGGAAATAGATATAAAAAAGGATACAGTCTCTGCAGAGGGTCTGTATCCTTTTTCTAACGCATGGCGGCAGGGAAACCTTGCCAGCTGGCCCGGCCTCTCTCTATTTCACGTACTTTGTCGGATCGAGGGCCTGGCCATTCTTGAAGATGCTGAAGTGGAGATGGGGGCCCGTGCTCTGCCCCGTATTGCCCGAGAGCCCGATCATGGCACCCTGGGCTACCGATGAGCCTTCCTTTACGCCGATGCTGCTCAGGTGGGCATACAGCGATTGGTAGCCGCTGGCATGTTTCAGGATGATGTAGTTGCCGAAAACCGAATTGTAGCCGGTATCGGCGACACTGCCCTCGGCGGTAGCCTTGACCTTGGTTCCGGGTGAGATGACGATATCGATGGCAGAATGGTAGGTTCGCAGGCCTGTGAAAGGATTAGCCCTGTATCCGAAGGGAGAAGAGATGCGCCCCCGTGCCGGCCAGACAAAACGTTCGCCGTAGAAATTGCGCAGGGATGCCGATGAGAGGCGGGCGTTGGGAATGAAGAGGCTCTGTCCAGCGCTGATGGTTCCGCTCGCCAGGTCGTTGGCATCCACAATGCGCGTGATGTCGATCGCATATGTTTTAGCCAGATATGAAAGGTTTTCTCCACTCCGCACCTTGTGGCTGATGCCGTCCATATTGGGTATTCTGAGCTGTACGCCCGGGCGGATGGATGAGGCGCTCTGAAGGCCATTGGCTGAGATGATCGTATCCTGCCTGAGTCCAAAGCGTTTGGCAATCTTTTCCAGCGTATCGCCGCTTTTAATCGAATAACTCCCGATCCTCACCGAGACGGGGATAGGAGGCAATGCGCCTTTGGGGAGTTCTTCGGCACTGCCCGATTCAGGCTCCAGGTATGCCATCAGCGCGGCTTGGGCCGATTCTTCATCGGGAAGAAGCAAGCTGCCTTGCGTCACCGGAAAGCTTGTGGCGCTTATGATGGCTGCCGTTGCGGCTGTCAGTGCGATAACGGCGATTATCCCTATGATGGCTATTCTCGGTGCGTGCAGCGACCTGAACTTGAACGACTGAATGCCGGCTGTCAGGGTTTTCAGCGCAGCCGCCGGACTCTTGGCGGTTTTTGCCGGCAAGGGAGCGGGGGCGAGGGTGGGGTTGGCTTCTGGCGTGACAACTTCCACTTTCGTGGCCTTTGCCTTGAAGATGCTGCGGACCTTGCCGGCAAGGCTCTTCGAGGTGGCATTGATTCTGGACCTGCCCTCGACGAAGGCTTTTTGTATGCCTTCCTGAGCGTAGGACTTCAGCCTGACGCTGTTTTTCTGCAGTGCCGAAGCCGGGCTCGGGATAAAAGGTTTCTCGAATCGGACGGTGGGCGAGGGGGAAGTTTTTGAGCGAATTTCTTTCGGAGCATTCGTGGTTCGGCGGTTTTTATGCTTGGCGGCAGGCTTGCCATCGAGAATAGTGAGGAAAGGCTTGGATCGGAAGGCCACTTGGGCAGAAACATCCTGCCTGCCCCCTGCCTTGTCGGTAGTGATATGCATAGGTTTTTCCAGTATCGGAAGAATTTCGCCGATATATAATCGAAGAAACGTTGCGAGGGACAGGAAAATCATGGGAATTTTAGGCGGCAAGGGCGACAGGCGAAGATCCTCAGGGAGGAGTCCCCGCAGCGAGAACATCGGCCTCATCCTGGCCTTAATCATCGCCGGGCTCTTTTTAGGCAGATTCTTTATCGTCGATACGATCATCGTGCAGGGAAGATCGATGCTTCCGAGTTTCGGTTCGGGTGATATCGTCTTTGTCTTCAAGGCAGCCTATGGGCTCAGAAATCCCCTGGGCGGATATTTTTTTCTCTGGGGAAGGCCGGCAAGCCGGGATATTGTCGCTGCCATAAAGCCCGATGACCATAAAGTGATCATCAAGCGCGTATGGATCGAACCTGGATTTGGGCAGGCGGCCAGCCAGCGGGAAGAGTATTTCCTCCTTGGCGACAATAAATACGAATCCGTCGACTCAAGGGAGTTCGGCCCAGTGCCGATGAACAATATACTGGGGAGGGTACTTCTCTATCCCCGCCTCTAGCCTTTGGAACGCATGGATAATGAATGAAAACGACGAAATTCCGCCTGGCTCTCGCCTTGGCGATTCTCGGCATATTTGCGGCACTGGTTTTAGCCAGATACGCACAGCTCGCTTTTAACGCTGAAAATGCCGGCGATGCCAGCATCGATGAGTCGGGCGAGCGGGGCAGCATCGTGGACAGGAATGGAAGAGCCCTGGCCATGGATGTTCCCAAATACGACATCTCTGTGTGGCGGCCTTCCACGAAGGCCGATACCTTCAGGCAGGAATTGCCGGACCTTGCAAAGCTCCTCGGAATACCAGCTTCCGCCATCGCCTCGCGGTATGAGGACGGAAGCCAGAACTACTTCTATATTGCGAAGAGGATTTCTGCCGAAGCGGCGAAGCCTCTGATCGAAGCCAAAAAGACAGGCAAATTCCAGGGCGTCCAGGCCGACGAGATCTCCGGCCGTCTTTATCCCGAGGGAAAGCTGGCTTCGCATCTCATCGGTTTTACGGGTGAAGGCAACGCAGGCCTCGATGGCATAGAAGTGAAATATGAGAACGAACTCAAACCCAAACCCAGAAAGGCTTCCGATGGCACGGGCCGACTCCTCGACGCAAGCCGGAAGGCCCCCCGCGGCGACACGGTAACCCTGAGCATCGACGCCAATCTCCAGTTTATGATCGAAGATGTCATAGGGGATGCCGTCAAGGCCAATGGTGCCGAGGCAGCCTTCGCCATAGCCATGGACGTGAGGACAGGCGAGATTTTGGCCTATGTGGGCGAACCGGGATTCGATCTCAACAACTATGCTTCCTACGACATCGAAAAACGGAGGGATCTCCTTTCTCTCTACTCCTACGAGCCAGGGTCTGTCTTTAAGATCTTCAGCATGGCCTCCATACTCGACATGGGCGCCATCACGAAGAAAACCATATTCGATTGCGATGGAGCCTACCGACGGACCCTTCCGAGCGGCGAGAAGATCGTCATAAAGGATCTTGGCGTCTATGGAAAACAGAATTATGCGGGCGTTCTCGCCCATAGCAGCAATGCCGGCGTGGGCTATGCTTCGGACAGGGTGTCGGAGGACGATCTCTATGCCCGGCTCAAATCCTTCGGATTCGGGATGAAG
>PGXP01000269.1 GCA_002839205.1 Spirochaetae bacterium HGW-Spirochaetae-9 | reverse complement strand
TGCCGAAATCGACCAGCATCCCCCCCTCTCCCAGGCTCTCTCCCGATGCCCATGCCATCACCTTGTAATTATGTCCATGCATACGCTCGCACTTGCCATTATAATGGACAAGTCGGTGCGCCGCAGCAAAACCTGCCTCAACCCTCACATCGTACATAGGTCAGACAATATCGACTCTTGCATGAATTGACAAGTTGGAGGCTTGTCGGTTGCCGCGATATACGGTTGGGTTTGGGCAAGCGCAACTCCATACGCCTGGGAGGAGGCGCGCTCGGCCTCATTCCCTCATCGATGGAAACAGACATTGTGCCCTTTATTGGCTATGCCGGGCTGAAGATAGTCTTGTAGCGGTTGAATCCTATTTCTCTCCGTGCTATCCTCGCTGCGAGATGAAAAAGCGCCTCTCTTCTCTTCTTGAAGCCCTCCATCCATTGTCCTTTTCGCTCCAGGGCGATCCGGAAATTTCAGGCATCGAATACGATTCACGAAAAATACGCGGTGGTGAACTGTTCGCGGCTTTCACCGGCCTTCATAGCGATGGACATGATTTTATCGAAGCGGCCATAGCCCGAGGCGCTGTCGCTATTATGCACGACAGGCCAATCCCTTGTCAGAATCCTGGCATCAGTTACCTCCTCGTGGCCGATGCACGTCTGGCCATAGCCCCCCTTGCCGCGGCCTTCCACGACCATCCTTCATCTTTCCTGCGTACGATAGGCGTCACCGGGACAGAGGGAAAAAGCACCACAGTGTCCCTCA
This sequence comes from Spirochaetae bacterium HGW-Spirochaetae-9, assembly GCA_002839205.1. Next base: position 1,275 of record PGXP01000269.1, on the reverse strand, counting down.
TCTACCAACTTTTAGGCATGGCTGGCTCGAAAGCCGGGTTCTTTTCCACCGTGATGTCGGATACGGGAAACGGCGAAAAACCCAATCCTGAGCATCAGACGACGCCCGAAGCCACGACAGTGCAGAACAAGCTCGCCCAAATGCGCGATTCAGGCTGCGAATTCGCCATCATTGAGTCATCCAGCCACGGCTTGAGCGAACGCACAGGCAGGCTCGCCGGCGTCGATTTCGACATCGGCCTGATGACGAACGTGACAAGTGAACATCTCGAATTCCACGGTACCTGGGAAAACTACCGCAATGACAAGGCCAATCTATTCAGAAGCCTGGACAGGCATAGTCACGAAAAAATGATGGCCGGCACAAGGAGAAAGGTCCCTTCCTGTGGCATCATCAATGCCGACGATGCAAGCGCCTCATTTTTTGCCGCCTGTACGACAAAACCCGTCTATTCCTACTCCACAAAAGCTTCCCCGGCCACCCTTTCGGCATTGGGAATTTCAGCGGACAGGCGGGGATCAAGCTTTACTATCGAGGCCTGCGAATCGCTGGATGGTGGGAGCAGCCCGGTGAAGGTGCCCGCTAGAATCAACCTGCCCGGTGAATTCAATGTCGCCAACAGCCTTGCAGCACTGATCGCCGTTGCCGCCGCCCTCGAAAGACCTTGGCGCGATTTTCTCCCCTTCCTGCCAAAACTGAAGCCCGTCAGGGGCCGAATGATGAACATCGAACGTGGACAGCCCTTCGAGGTGATCATTGACTATGCCCACACTCCCTCCTCATTCGAAGCCATTCTGCCTTCCATCAGAAAGCGCGTGCAGGGCAAGGTCCTGTGTCTTTTCGGCTCGGGCGGCGAACGGGACCGGGAAAAACGCCCTCGGCAGGGAGAAGTCGCCTCACGCTTCTGCGACATCGTCATCCTCACCGACGAGGATCCGAGGGGAGAAGATCCGATAACATTGCTTGAGGAAATCGCCTCAGGCTGCAGCGGCCTGCAACGTGGCAAAAGCCTCTTTCTCATGCCTGACAGGCCGGCCGCAATCCGAAAGGCCTTCTCCATGGCAGGAGCCGACGATGCCGTGCTGCTGCTGGGAAAGGGGCATGAAAACTCGATTATCTATGCCGACCGCACCATGCCATACGACGAAGAAACCGAGGCCTTGGCCGCACTGGGGGAGCTGGGCTTTTCAGCCGATTCCGTACCAGAATTCTGATACCAGAAAAGGAAGCATTATGAAGACAATCGCGATACTGTATGGCGGGAAATCCGGCGAA
>PGXP01000010.1 GCA_002839205.1 Spirochaetae bacterium HGW-Spirochaetae-9 | reverse complement strand
CAACCCTTGGTCATGGCAACGACGCCGCCTTTTGTGGCGGCATAGTTGGATTGGCCTATGTTGCCGTCGAGGCCGACGATCGAGGCCGTCGAAACGATGGCTCCGCTGCCGTAGGCCATCATGTGAGGAGCCACTGCCCGCGTCATCTTGAAGACACCGGTGAGGTTGACCTGTATGACGGCCGCCCAATCCTCGTCGCTCATCTTCTGGATGAGGGCGTCCTTCGTTATGCCCGCGTTGTTGACGAGGGCGTCAATATGTCCAAATTCGGCAACGGCCCCGTCCACGAATGCCTGAATCCCTGCCGTATCGGTGACGTTGACGACGGCGCCGCGCACATTGCCCCTGCCCTCCTCGAGTTCGGCAAAGGCTGAATCGTTCACGTCCAGCGCGAAAACCATCTTCGCCCCTTCTGCGGCGAACTTGTCGACGATAGCCCTGCCGATGCCGCGGGCTCCACCCGTGACAACGCAGACCTTATCCTTCATCCTGTCCATGGCACCCTCCTGGTGTTTTTTTCTCTTATTCGGCGAAGGAACCCCAAAGCACCACCGAGCTCGCCCATACAAATCCGAGCCCCGCGCCTACGAGGACGATCCTGTCACCTTCCTTTATTTTACCCGCTTCCAGCCCCAGCTTGATGGAGAGGAGCTGGTCGTTCTGGCCGAGGTGGCCATAGTCGTCGAGATAGGTGGACTGCTCTTCCTTGAGGCCCAGTTCGGCGAGGACGGCGAGATGCGCGCTTTTCTTGAAGTGCAGGATGGCGAGATAGTCGATATCGCTTTCCGCATAGCCTGATTTCCTCACGGCTTCGCGGATGACGGCATAGAAGTTGGGCATTGTCACTTCGCCCAGCTTGGCCTTGAAGGCAGCCTCATCGGGAACGACGAAGGAGGCTCGGGAGGCATCGTCGGCCTTGGGCGGCCAGGCCTTGGAGCCCAGGACCGGCACGACGCACATCTCTGAGAGGGATCCGTCGCCCCTGAAGGCCGATGAAAGAACGGCATTCCTGCCGAGATTCTTGACGAGAACGCAGGCCGATCCGCCCGAGCCGATGTCCATCATGAAGCGGGTCGGGGGATAGGAGAGGTCGATGAGGTCATTGTTGCGGTAGCCCGACACGAGAAGGACCGTGGAAAGATCGTCCTTCGCCAGCATGAGGGACTTGGCGATGTCGAGGGCGGCCATCATGGAGCCGCACATGGCTTCCATGTCGAAGCTCCATGCCCGCGTGGCACCGATGCGATTCGCCACGTTGAGTCCGGCGAGCCAGCAGGGATAATCCTTGTGCTGGGCTCCGCACCAGATCACGAGATCGACCTTTTCGGCATCGATACCGGCATCTTCCAAGGCCCGTACAGCAGCCTTGTACCCCATCTCGGCCGTGGGATCATCGGGACCGGCGATCGGTTTCCTCTTGACGCCGAATTTCAGCGCGATCACATCCTCGGGCACCGATGTCGCAGCCGCGAGATCGGCTGCTGTCATATGACTTTCGGGCATATAGACGCCGATACCCGCAATTCCTACATGCATGCTCTTCTCCGTTTCGGATGAATCATCTCTCATTACAATCTTGATCAGTTTTGTTGATTCGTCAAGGGCCAATTTATTATTTTTTGAACATTTTGTGATTATAAATATTATTTCATATTATTATATGTATTTATTAAATTCAACCTTACTTCTCACTGCAATCCGATTCTTCTGAAAAAAGTATTTTATTTTCGCACTTGCGCGATATGGCTAAGCGAACTATACTTTTTTCAAGACTTTGAACCAACTCTCACCGGTAGGTTCGTCGAGGGATGACAGATGGATATATCCATGCCGGACAAGGAAAAAAATACTCCCAGCAAGGAAATGCTCGTCGCGTCATCGATCGCTCTCCTTTCGGAACGATGGTATGGGACAGTATCCGTGGCCGAAATTTGCAGGCATGCCGGATTTTCGAATGGGCTCTTCTATCGCTATTTCCCCGACAAGGAAGCGATTTTCAAGCATATCCTCGAGATTGTAATCGACAAGATCGCCGACTCCATAGCCGACCTGCCGGGTGTTACAGCCAAAGCCAGGCTTGAGCTATTTATAGAAAGAATATTCAACTTCTCGCAGAACAACCCCGCCCTCGTCAAGGTTTTCAGGGAAGGGCAATACCGATACTTTGAGTATGAGCGACGGCTTCAGGCTGTCTATGAGGAAGGGCTAGCCAGGGCTCTGGGAAGCGCTGTCAATCTTCCAACCTACATATTTGGCCTCGGAGGCCTGCGTTTTTCCGCCGTTCGCGCTGCCTTTCATGGCATACCCGTCCGCATCGACACGTTGAAAAAGATTATTGAAGAAGGAATCTTCCCCCAGCTTGCGTTCAATCCCGATAAGGTGTTTCTGACATCCATCCGTCCCCTCCCTCTCGAGATCATGCCCAATCCCCGGGAGAGAATACTCAGGGCAGGAAAACTCCTTATCGGCAGAGATGGCTATTTCGCCACGAATGTCCAGGACATCACAGGGGCTGCTGGACTGGCCACAGGCTCTTTCTACCGCCACTTCTCCAACAAGGAAGCCTTCTACGCCGAGCTTATCCATCGCGTGGGAAGGGAGGTACGGCATTTCATCTCCCTCAACCTGGATCCATCGCTGAACAGGCTCGAACGCGAACTCAGGGGGCTGTGGCTCTTCATCGTCTTTCTATCGCTGGACAGGAACTGCTATGGCATCGTCAGGGAAGCAGAGTTCGTCCTGCCCGCCGCCGTAAAGGCATACTATGACGCTTTTGTGTCAGGATACAGGCAGAGAGGCGACGGTAATGCCGCAGCCGAAGGCGCTACGGAGTCGACAGAGATTGAGTTCATGCTGGGCATAGCCCACTATCTTGGCATGGATGTGATATTCGACCAGTCGCCCGAACAAGCCAAAAAAGTGATTTCGGCGATCGGGGAATTCTATCGCCACGGCCTGGGCAAAAGGTGTGGCTGATCTAAGGCCAGGGGGAGGTATCATGGCATTTGCGCGCATAATCGGAACGGGCATCTACGCGCCAGGACCGGCCATCGACAACGCTGAACTCAAGAGGCTTGCCGGCATAGAATTCGATGCCGTAAAGCACGAGGCCAAGCTGGGCATAGCCGCGCGGCATATCGCTCGGTTCGCCGGCCTGGATGAGACCACGGCGGATTTCGCGGAAAAAGCCTCGAGGACTGCTCTCGAAAACGCGAGCGTTGATCCGATAGCTGTCGGCCTCTTCATCGTTGCGACCGATACCCCTGAATTCATCTCGCCGGCGACGGGGATCCTGTTGCAGGGCAGGCTCCAGGGCCGCGAGACCGAAGCCCGCGTCTTCGACGTCGGGGCTTCATGCGCCAGCTTCGTCGCCGCCCTGGATATGGCCGCCCGCGCCGTCGCCTCGGATAAAACCTTGAACTACGCCCTAGTGGTGGGGGTCTACAACATGCCGGCCTACATTAGGGACGGCGATGCCTTCGGCTGGTCGATTTTCGCCGATGGCGCAGGCGCCGTCGTACTGGAGAGGGCCGAATCAGAAACAGACGAAGCGCAAGGCTATATCGACGGCGTATTCCGCGCCGACGGCACGCAGTGGAACTATGTCGGCGTCTACGCGGGGGGAACCCGCAAGCCGGTGACGAAGGAACTCCTAGATGCTAACGCCTACGGCCTCGAACTCCTCCAGCGTCTGCCCGGCGACAGAAACGTCAAGCTCTGGCCTCCCCTTGTACTCCGCCTCCTCGAAAAGGCAGGCGTCGCCCAGTCCGAAGTGGCACACTATATTTTCACGCAGATCAACAAGTCGGTGATTGCCCAGGTGATGGACATCCTCGGCGAGCCCATGGAGAAAACGACGACGATAATGGACCGTTTCGGCTATACCGGTTCAGGCTGCGTGCCTATGGCGCTCCATGAGGCGATGCGCTCCGGAAGGGCAAAAAAAGGCGATCTCGTTGTCCTTGTAGCCTCGGGGGCGGGCCTGGCAGTCGGCGCCTGCCTCGTCAGATTATGAACTGGATTCAAGAATACGCATAAAAGGAGTCGATATGAATTGGCTGGATACCTACAAAAGCAAGCAGATTTCGATAGACGAAGCTGTCTCGAAGATCGGGAGCGACAGCGACATAATCGTGGGACAGTGCGCCTCCGAGCCACAAGGCTGCATGTCTCGCTTCCATATCGTCGGCGACAGAGTGGAGAATGTGCGGGTATTCTCCGTCCTCACCCTCAAGCCCTACGACTTCTACATGAGACCCGAGATGAAAGGCCACTTTGAGCTGGCTTCCTGGTTCCACGCTCCCGGCTCACGCGCCGCCCTCAAGGCAGGCACGGGCACCGTCACGTATGTCCCCAACATGCTTCACCGCGCGGCTACCGATCGCATTCACGCCCACAGGCCGGAGTTCTTCTTCGGAACCTGCACGCCCCCCGACAAACATGGCTTCGTCTCCCTCTCCCTCGGCATCACCTACGAGAAGGACATGGTCGAGGCGGCCAAGTGCGTGGTGCTCGAGGTCAACCCACGGTTGCCCCGCACCTTCGGCGACACCCAGGTCCATGTTTCAAAGGTCGATTACTTCGTGGAATACGATCAGGAAGTGCCTGCCCTCCCCGCCCCCAGCCCCGACGCCACCGACATGGCGATAGGCGCCCATATAGCCGACCTGGTTGAGGACGGCTCCACGATCCAGCTCGGCATCGGCGGGATACCCAATGCTGCTGCCCTTGCCCTGCGCGACAAGAAGGATCTGGGTGTGCATACGGAGATGCTCGTGGACTCCATGATGGAGCTGTACGAAATGGGCGTGGTGACCAACGCGCGCAAGGCGCTCAAGAAAGGCAAGTTCATCACCACCTTCGCCATGGGTTCGCGAAAGTTCTACGACTGGCTCGACGACAACGTGGCTGTCGAATTCCAGCGGGGGCGCTGGGTGAATGATCCCTCGGTCGTCGCCCAGAACTCCAGGATGGTATCGATAAACACCTGCATTTCCGTGGATCTCACCGGCCAGGTGGCGAGCGAGAGCATCGGCCCCGCCCAGTATTCAGGCACGGGTGGTCAGTCCGACACGGCCACGGGCGCCGTGGCGGGTTTCGACGGTCTTGGGAAAAGCATCATCGCCTGCTACAGCACGGCGAAAAAGGGAACTGTTTCGACGATCGTTCCGATGCTTCCCGAAGGTTCGGCCGTCACCCTACACCGCAGCCTCGTGGACCATGTCGTCACCGAACACGGCATCGCCCGCCTTCGCGGCAGAACGGTGCGGGAGCGGGCGCGCGAACTCATCGCCATAGCCCAGCCTGAGTTCAGGGATGAGCTGACGGCGAACGCCAAATCCTTGGGATATTTATGATCGGTTGATCTGGATATCGCCCGAGACTGTGCTGATCTTCACCGGGATAAGGCCGGTGCCGAGGCGGGCGCTCCGTGCCCCAGCCTGAACCCCATCGAATTCAACCTCGCCCGAAATCGTTGACCAGCTCACGGTGGCGTCCAGATCGTCCGGACACAGCAGGAAAACATCGCCTGATGCGGACGATACCGAAGCCTGGTTGCACTGATCGTCCATTTCGATCTCGACGGTGCCCGAAGCCGTCTGGACAGACAGGTTTTCCGAGCAGCCGGAGAGGTCGATATCGCCGGAGGCTGTTGTCACCTCGATGTCGCCCGAACACAGCATCACTTCGATATCGCCGGAAGCTGTCTGGATTGAAAGATCACCGACCCGATCCTCGACCTCGACGTTTCCGGAAAGAGTTCTCACTGAAAGGTGGTCCACAGTGCCGGGAATCCCGATCTCAAGAGTTGAGGGCTCCGTAGGGCCGGTATTCGCTACGATCTCCAAGGTTCCATCATCGTTTTTCTTTATGTTGAAAGAGGGAATTTCGTCACCGTCTGCCCTGACCGAGAGCCCCGAGTTCGAAAGAAAGATTCGTATGTCAGTAGCCCTTGCCCTGCATGAAATGTCTGTGACATCCCCGACGGGAAGATCCTTGAATCGCAAGGTCCTGCCCGAGTTGCCTTCCCATCGTTCGTGTGGTTCTCGGGGTTCCTTTGGCTCACGCGGTTCCTTTGGCTCACGCGGTTCCTTTGGCTCACGCGGTTCCTTTGGCTCACGCGGTTCCTTTGGCTCACGCGGTTCGCGGGGTTCATGACCGTGGAATCCTTCATGGAAGATTTTATTGTCCTTGAACAATCTGGCCACATCGAATGCACGCCGGATCACTTCACCAAGATCCTCACCATCAACAGTGATCCTGGCCTTGCTGTGGAAATGACTGGTTTCGTCCTCAGGAGGAGCTTCCCTGCCGGCTCCGCTTTCCGGACAGGGTATGCCTGCTTCCTCGCGAAGGCTTGCCGCAAGGGCTTCCGGTTTTTCGAGGCCTGCCGCGATCTCTTCTTCGTCCATTTCCGGGTGTTTCAGCGCAAGCTCGTCGATATGGTCTTCAATCTCGAGGATGATGTCCCGCTTCGAGGCATCATCGAATCCTTCGAGTCCCCGCGAGAGCGCTTCGATGTATTCTTTCCTGGTCATAGCCCCTTCCCTCCGCCCGAAATCCGCTCGCGGGCGCGTTCGCTTCTATCGTATTCCTCCAGCATGGCCGAAAGCAACGTGGAGCCGAAGGCCGTGATGCTGTAGTACTTGCGTGGATGCCCGACATCGGGGGTTTCCCAGGCGGAAGCGATGCTTCCATCCTTCGTCATCCGCATCAGAAGGGGGTAGAGGGTTCCCTCGGATACCTCGATGCCGATCGTCCTGAGGCTTTCCATCATCTCGAGCCCATAGCTGCGCCCGCCGGCGCGAAGGAGCTCGAGTATGCACAGTTCCAGGAAGCCCTTCCTGAACTGGCTCTTCCATTTTTCAAAAAGTTCGGCTGATGCATCCATGAGCGTTTCCTTTCAAGGATACCAGGTCATCCTTCCGTAAAACCTGGCCATCTCCCTGCTCGAGTATATATCTGCCCTTCCCTTCCTGCCATAGACGTCGCTCGTCTCGAATCCGCCCCCGATCGCCCTGTAAGGGCGCGCTCTGTATCGGCCGGCTTTTCGAAACAGAGAATCGACGCCATGGAGCAATGCACCGGAAACCGCGTGCATCGTTCTCTGGAGTGACCGCATCGCGCGCTTCACGTCCACAAGAATCGCTTCCATAGTTCTCTCCTTTTCAAGAATACCTTGTATTGCATAATATATGCTATCGCATTTTATTTTTCAATAGTTTTGACAAATTTTTTTATTTTTTTTTATTTTTTCGACAATGGCCCCAAGGATGCCGCGACCATTGACCGCCTGAGCAGCATCGGCAACAATGGTTTTTGTGCACAGCGACGCTCACCTCCACCTCGTCGACCTCTTCGAAAGGGATCCTGATTTCGCCCCACGCATTCCTGGTCCAGACTGGCGGGGCGCCGTCGTATCGCACGACATCGCGGAGTTCGAGCGATCGGAGGCACTACGCGCGGGGTTACCGTCGACCATTGCCGGTTTCGGCATACATCCTCAAGGGGTTCGGGATGATACTGCCGCCTTCCTGTCCACCCTAGTGGCTGGCGGCAGGATAGGTTTCATAGGCGAAGCTGGCTTCGATTTCTTCGGCGACAGGCCGGAACGCGTCCGGAACGACCAGAACCTCAAGCGACAGAGGATAGCCTTCGAGCTCCAGCTTTCCCTCGCCGTCGGCAGGGGCTTGCCCCTTCTTGTCCATTCGAGGAAGGCTATGGATATACTTTTAGGCTATGGCGCTGCGATGAAGCGCCTGCCCGCCCTGATTTTCCATGGCTGGCCGGGCAGAGCCCAGGATGCCCAGGCATTCCTAAAAAAAGGCGTTCCCGCCTATTTTTCCTTCGGCACAACGCTTTTAAGGTCGGCGAAGCATGCCTTCGAGAGCTGCGCGGCCATACCCGAAGACAGGATACTGTCCGAAACAGACGCTCCATGGCAGCCCCCGGCCGGCGCGACATGGACAGGGCCCGACCTCGTCATCGCCGTCGCCGATACCATAGCGGCCATCAGGCAGGTCGATCCCGAGGCGATGAGGCTTCGCCTCAGGGATAATTTCAACAAGGCTTTTGGCATCCAGGAATGAAGATATGACTGACAAACATCGATTCAGCGACAGGATGGAAATACTCATCGGAGAAGCGGGGATTTCAGCCCTGGCTGGTGCCAGCGTCTCTGTCTACGGCTTGGGTGGCGTGGGGGCAGCCTGCGCCATGGATCTCGTGCGTGCCGGGGTGGGACATCTTCGCGTGATCGACTTCGACACCGTAGATCTGACCAATCTCAACCGGCTCTATTTCGGCTACACCTCCACGGTGGGCATAGCCAAGACCGAAGCCTTCCTGCGCTTTGCCCTGGAAGTGAATCCAGCCGTTTCGATAGAGACAGAAAAGATTTTTTTTAGCGGAGAGGACAGCCACAGCATCGTTGACGACAAGATTGGCTTCCACGCCGACTGCGTCGACTCGCTCAACGCGAAGGTGGGCCTCATCGCCGAGCTCTGCGGGCGAGGACTGCCCTTCATCTCGAGCATGGGGACGGCGGGAAGGCTCGCTCCGGAGCGGCTCAAGCTGGGGAGTATATGGGACACTTCAGGCTGTCCCCTCGCAAAGAGCGTACGCACGAGGCTGAGGCATAGGGGTATCGAGTCCGATTTTCCCGTCGTCTGGTCGGATGAGCCGCCCGTGAAGCCGGTGCTTCCGGCGCACGATTCCATAGTGGCATCGGCCGCGACAGATGCCGCGGCGGAAGCCCAGGTGGATCCGGCCAGCCCCAAAGGGAGACGGCGAATGGTGCAAGGCTCGAGTCCCTTCGTCCCTCAGGTCGCCGGGCACATCATGGCGAGCTGGATCGTGCGTCGGATCCTGGAAGGTTCGCCGTCCATACCCCCGCAATGATGATGATGGCACCCAGGCCCTGGAGGAGGTCAAAGCCTTCCTTGCGGATCACGACGCCAGCCGCCACCGTTATCACGGTGACGAGATTGGTGAAAACCGCACTCTGCGAGGCCTTAAGCCTCGTGAGGGTGTAGTTGATGAAGAAAAAGGCAAGAACTGAGGAGAGAATTCCCAGGTAGGCGATCGAAGGCCACACGGAGGAGGTGCGCGCCCACAGCGATCCGGATGACAGGGTATCGGCCCCTGGCCAGAAAGATTTAACGAAGACTATACAGCCAAAGACCAGGGCTCCAGTCCACATCATGACAAAGGTGCGCTCAAAATCGCTGAACTGTCGCGAAGCCTTCCGTGAGAGTATATTGAAAAATGCCGCGCTGAACATGGAGCCGATCAGGAAAAGGGCGCCGCGCAGCGTCCCCTCCCCTCCCCCTTGAGCCCGCGAACCAACAAGGACGACGATGGCCACGCCCGCTATAGAGAGTCCCAAGCCCAATGACTGCAGAGGCGTCGTCTTTTCCTTGAGCATGAAGACGCCAAGAATGGCGACGACGGCGGGCAATGCCCCGAGAATTATGCCCGCCGTGCTCGTGGCCGATTCTCTTACGCCGTAGGTTTCGAAGATAAAATACAGCACTGGCTGAAACAGGCAGGTAAGGAGCAGTATGACGGGCTTCTTGCCCCTGTAATCGAGCTTCACCAGCCTCGTCGCCGCCAGGAGGCTCATGACGACGGCGGCCAAGAGAAACCGCGCGAAGATGAGTTCCATCGGATCGAGAATATCGAGGGCATCCTTGGTGACAAGGAAGGAAAAGCCGAAAATCGTCGCATAGCCTACGCCGGCGGCGATGGATAGTGTCCGGTTCATGGAGGCGACAGTAGCACCTCCAATGCCATTGTGACAATTGGCGATGGGTACTGCATAGGATGTCGACTCATGCTATAGTCCGGAAAGAGGTGGAGCGATGGACGCGAGTGTAGAAGCCTTCTGGGCCGGTTTCGAGAAGGAGACGGGCGAAAAAGCGCTCTGCAGGACGATGGGGCAGTATTTCCCCTCACCAAAGGACAGAAGCGACTGGGGACTTCTCGTCCTCTCTCCTTCAGGGCTCCGTTTCAGAAAGACGCCGAGCGAAAACTGGTTCGCGTCGATATTCAAAGCGTCGTCGTCTGCCGTTCCCTCCAGGAGCGAGGACGACCTCGTGATACCCTATTCTTCCATCAACAGGATCAGCCTTCCGCCCAAAAAATTCCTCGACTTCCTCTTTGGCACCCCTTTCTGCGCCTTCACGGTGTCCTACCAGCACGATGGCAAGGAGAAGGAAGCGAGATTCGCCGCCGACCCGAAAAGCGACATCCTCGCCAGGCTTCACGCATCGATTCAGGCACAATGACAGATATCGCCGCCACCCTGAACCACGCCGGCATTCCCTGCTGGGAATATGGCCTCACCGCCATCGATGCTTACATCGGCCATGTGATGAAGAGCCCTATAGGTTTCTATCTCGTGGAAGGTAGCATCGTCGATCTCGCCAGAAATTTCGAAAAACTTGAATATCCTTCTCTGCCCTACGCCGATGCCAGTCTTGGCGCCGAAACGGCCGGCTTTGAAGCCCGCTTTCTCTGCGTGGATACGGTACACAAGAAAAATCTCGGATCGTTGGTTCTCACCGATTTTCGCAGGAACCCTCTCGATGGCAGATTTCATGATCCACAGACACTCTACCCAGCCCTGAAGGAACGGCTCTTCAATCCTGAGAATGAAGGCGGCGAAAACGCTCTCTTTGAAACCGCCCTCTATGTGTCACGGCTTCAGGCTATCCGGAACCCTCAGGCAGGCGCCGATGCCCAACCTGCCTCGATGGCACCCTTGCCGAGGCAGGCAGCGCCTCTCTGGCAGAGAGACCTGCTCTCCCTCATACTGCAGGGCGAGCACTCGGCCGCCGCCTTCGATTTTCTGAAGGATTGCGGCTTTATCAAGACCTATTGGACCGACCTGGATGCCCTTCTCCTCGTCGACCACGCCAAGGACTGCCACCCGGAAGGCGGAGGATGGTCCCACACCATGGAGGCTCTGGGCTACAGAAAGTCGCTGGATCTCACCGTCTCCCTCGCCATTCTCCTCCACGACATAGGCAAGCCTCACGCCGCATCGAGTGAAGGCCGCCGCTTCGACAAGCACGCCGAGATCGGCGCCCGGCTGGCGGCGCGATTCCTCCGCACTTTGGGGTTTTCCAGCAGGATTGTTGACGATGTCGCCTTTATGATCCGCTGGCACATGCTGCCCGCGGCTCTGCCCCGAATCCCCATCTCCAGCGTCAGCGATATTGTCATGGACAGCCGCTTCATCGATCTGTTGGAGGTTTTCCGCTGCGATGAGTTCTCGACCTTCAAGGGACCCGATGTCTACTACGCATCATGCGCAGCCTACAAAGCCTTCATAAAAAACAGCAGAAATCCCTACAGAGACAAGGATGGCCGCAAGAAAGCGGAGATCTATTCGAGACGGTGATGATAGGACAGCACCCATTTCGGAGTCTGGAATTTCTGGAAATCGATAAAACTGCCGCACAACAGCTCGACGATTTTCTGGTCGAGTGGCATGGAACGCATGACGACATAGGCCTCATCGGGCTGTATCGCAGGGTGATACGACCTTTCGCCCACGAGGGCTTCAAAGACATCCACCACGGCGATGATCCTGGCATCCTCGGGGATGTCTTTCCCCATGAGTCCCTCGGGATATCCCGATCCATCCATCCGCTCATGATGGTAAAGGACGGCTGGGCTCAAATGCGCGAGCTCCTTGAAGTTCCTGAGAATACGGGCTGAAACCAGGGGGTGGGCAGCAATATATTTCTGCTCCTGCTCGTCGAGAGGGCCATTCTTCAGGAGCACAGGCGTTGGGACGCTTATTTTGCCGATATCATGGAGCAGGGCCGCGGTGTAGAGGTTCCTGAGATTCTTGCCCTTGTAGTTCAGCTTTTCGCCGAGAAAAACGGAGAGCGCCGCCACCCTTCGCGAATGGTTGGCGGACAATCGCTCTGTCTGCTCGAATAGATAGATGATGGACTCAAGACCCTTCGTCTCATAGAAGACGGCATTCCTGCGCCAGAGCCAGGCCGAGACCGCATAGCCTATGGCAATGCTCATGGAGAGGATGAGGAGATAGTCCACCCAGTGGAGAAGCGGATCGGCGAAGCTCACCATGATGCCGAAGGCCAACTTGCGGCCACGGACAGGATCGATTATCAATCGACTCTCGGGCTGGAGGGCATCGAGGAGTTTCTGCGCGTCCAGGGTGGCGACGCCGATCCATCCATCGAGGGGATTGAAACCGTAATCGTCCTTGATGCCGAAGTTCAGGCGTAGCGAGGCATTGGAACCCGTAATCTTGAAAGAGTCTTCGGGAGGGATGCCAGACTGGATCGTGATGTTTTCGATAAGGGGATAGACCTCATAGACATCCTCGAGGAGGGGGAGCGCTTCGGATAGCTGATTGGACTTGACAAGATCCTGAAGCTCTGACCAGGAGAAATATCCGTCGTTGAGACCTGCGGCCTGCAAGTTGAGCAACATCCTGAGGCTGCTTCGAGCCGCCTTGATCTGCGTGTCCCGCTGGGAAATTTTTGTCGTCGTGAGGATCGCGATAGTGAAAAATACTATCAAAAAAATTCCTGCAACTGTTTTAAAAGCATGACTTTTCATTATGCAACAAGAATAGACAATATTTTATAAATATTCAAGGATGGTTTTTTATCTTTCGTTCACGATAATCTTTGGCCAGCGCCAGGGCATCCTCCTCCGCCTCGTCAGGCACGATGATATCAAAGCCCATGGAGGAAAAGGAAAAAAGAGGATTCATCGAGTGCATCTTGTCCGCCATTATCGCTCCCTCTATCCCCGCAGAGTGCAAAAGACTCAATAGGACAACGGCATCATCCTGGAAGGCAGAACTGTAGATTGTCTTCATTGTCGGCTCCTCTCGATCTCGATCGCTTCCTGACTTTTATCGATAAAGGGGCCCAGACGGCGGCAACCGTCCTTCATCACGAGCCAGTCTTCCTCAATGCGCATGCCCCCACAGTGCCGCCATAAGCGGAGTTGGGCGTAGTCGATGTGGGTGCCGGCGAGGCCAAGGCTTTCCCATTTATCGATGAGACCGGGAATAAAATAGATCCCCGGCTCGACAGAATGTACCATTCCCGGCATGAGGGGTTTGGCAAGCCTCAGGGAACGAAGACCGAATTGTCGACTGCGTTCCAACCCACCATACCCTACATTGTCTTCTCCCAAACCTTCCATATCGTGGACATCCAAGCCGATCATATGACCGAGGCCATGGGGGAAGAAGAGGGCATGGGCACCTTCCCTCACGGCTTCTTCAGGATTCCCTTTCATAATTCCCAATGCCCCAAGGCCAGTGGCCAAGGCAAGGC